>JAMOMS010000248.1 GCA_027067015.1 Campylobacterales bacterium
AAAGCTTACAGTCAATTAAACCGTGGTCTTTTGAATATTATTGTTCAAATCTCCAAAGAGTCACATATTCCCACCATCACCAATGACATTATCGCTTTTGCTCATTTCCTCTTTATGAAAGAGTATACGGGTATTGAACGGGCCCAAGGTGTTGTCATCATCTCCCATTTTGATTTTAACCGCAACGATCTACTCAAATTTTCCAACCTTACGGCCAAGCAGGAAGAAAACGAGATGTTCTTTTTAAAATTCTCCTCTTTACCCATAAAAAATTACTACAAAAAAATGAGCCAAAAAGCTGTCTTTGCCAAAGTGGCCAACTATGAACGCAATATTATTCTTATCCAAAAAAAGAACATTGATCCCAATCCTCTGCACTGGTACGACACCATTACCAAAAAGATTGAAATATTTGACCAGATCAGCAACTTTATTCAAACAAAGACCAAAAATGATATACACAATGAGATCAGCGAAGCCAAAGAGTTTTTCAACTTACTGCTTTTTCTTGTTTTTTTGAGCTTAATCATCTTCTTTTATATGCTCAAAATCTTCTTGCGTCTGCTTAAAGATGAGTGGAAACTGCGAGAGGTAATGAACCGTTACATCATCTACTCCATCACCGATCCTCGCGGTGTCATTACCGATGTGAGTGACGCTTTTTGCGACATCTCCGGCTACAAACGCGAAGAGCTTGTAGGCAAACCCCATAACATTGTCCGCCATCCCGATATGCCCAAGGAGGTCTTTAAAGAGCTGTGGGAGAACCTCAAACAGGGCAAACCCTGGCGAGGCAAAATCAAAAACCTTAAGCATGACGGCTCTTATTACTGGGTTTATGCCAATATCGAACCGCTTTATAACAGCAAAGGGGAGATTGAATCTTATATGGCAATCCGTTTGGATATCACGGAGGCAGAAAGGCTTCAAGAAAAGATCCTGGAAGAGGAGGAGAAAAACCGCATCCAAGAGTATCTTTTGCAACAACAGCATCGACTGGCCCAGATGGGAGAGATGCTCTCCATGATCGCGCACCAGTGGCGCCAACCCCTAAGCGCCATCACGGCGGCGGCCGGCTCTTTGAGCCTCAAAGCCAAACTGGGCAAAAGCGATCCCGAAACGGTTCATGAACTGGCCGAGAAGATCAAAGGTTTCTCTTTGCATCTTAGCAGTACCATTGACGACTTTAGAAATTTCTTCAAAAGTGACAAACAGGCCAAACGGACCGATTTTAAAAAACTGGTAGACGGGGTATTGCAAATTTGTGAGAATTCACTCAAAAAACATAATATTGAGGTCGATATTCATATCCAAGAAGTCACCCCGCTTCTGACATACGATAATGAAATGAAGCAGGTTCTTTTAAACCTGATCAAAAACGCTGAAGATGTCTTGATGGAGAGAGAGGTAGAGAATCCCCGTATTGAGATTTTGATCGACAAAACCACCCTGACGGTCAAAGACAACGCGGGCGGCATACCGGAAGAAATTATTGACAACATCTTCGACCCCTACTTCTCTACCAAACTCAAAAAAGACGGCACGGGATTGGGGCTGTATATGTCCAAAGTGATTGTCGAGGATCACTGCGGCGGCACACTGCGCGCTTATAACGATGACGAAGGCGCTGTATTTGAAATAACTTTGCAAGAGGAGCAAGAGGCATGAAGGTCGATATCGATGATTTGTTGAAATATTCCCGCCAGCTGACACTGCTGTACGTTGAAGATAATGAAGACGCGCGGGAGATGACCGCGATGATCCTGGAAGACTTTTTTGATACCGTGATTACCGCATCCGACGGGCAAGAGGGGCTAAAAGCCTTTGAGAGCGAGAAGATCGACATCGTGATTACCGATATCAATATGCCCAAAATGGACGGCTTGGAGCTTTGCGCGAAAATTCGTGAAATAGACCAGGAAATTCCTCTTATCATCCTCTCGGCGCACAATGAGGACAACTATTTTATCGAGAGCATCCAAATCGGGGTCAACGGCTACTTGCTCAAACCTATTGATATCGACCGTCTTACCGAACTACTTTACCGGGTGATTCAAAAATTTAAATACAGCATTGAGGCCAAAGAACACCTACACCTGCTAAAGATCTATCAAGAAGCCACCAACCAAAGTTCCATCGTCTCCAAGACCGACCCAAAAGGGATTATTACCTTTGTCAACGACGCCTTTTGCGAAATCTCCGGTTATCGCCGAGAAGAGCTCATCGGCAAACCCCACAACATCGTGCGTCATCCCGACAATCCCAAAAGTATTTTTGAAGAGATGTGGCGCACCATCAAAGAAGAGAAACGTATCTGGAAAGGGATTGTCCGCAACCGCGCCAAAAACGGCAAAAGTTACTGGGTAGACAGCCTTATTATGCCCATTGTCGACATACACGGCGAGATTCAGGAGTACATCTCTTTACGCCACGATGTTACCGATATTATGAATCCGGCTAAACAGTTGGCCGACGCGGTTAAGCATCTGCATTCTCCCATTCTTGTCTATATCTCTTTGGACGACTTTGAGATGTTGGAGGAGTTTTACGACAATACCACCATAGAAAACCTCCAAACCGCCTGCGCCAAGCTCTTTCATACCGAATTTGCCAAGGCGTACGACTTTGACAAGATTTACACCATCGGCAACGGTGAATTTGCCCTTTTACTTGACAAAAACCTCTATTTTAAAGATGAGGAGAGCTTTCTTAACCAACTTCGCACCATTCAAAACAACCTGCAAGGCGAACAGGTAACCCTGGAAGACACAACCTATGATGTCTCGATTCTATTAAGCGTGGTCTACGAAGGAGAGAAAATTCTTGAATCGGCCAGATTGGGGATTAAAGATATGCGCAAGAAAAAACGCACCTTTATGACCGCCAATCGACTGGCCACGCAACGCCAAGAGTCAGCCAAGAAGAATATGCAAACACTTGCTCTTATCAAAAACGCCATCAAAGAGCAACGTATCGTCTCCTATTTTCAGCCCATTATTGACAACAAAACCCGCCAACCGGTAAAGTATGAATCCCTGGTACGGCTCATAGATGAGTCGGGCAACATTCTTTCCCCTTACCTCTTTTTGGAAGCTTCAAAGCGTAGCCACTACTATTCTCAAATCAGTCGAATCGTACTGGAACACTCCTTTGAAAAACTTTCCCATATCCATGAAGGCATCTCTATCAACCTCTCGGCTATCGATATTGAGCACAAGGGGACCAAAGAGACCATTTTTCACCTGCTGGAACAATATCAATCCTTCGCCGATCGTATCACTTTTGAACTGCTTGAGGACGAGAATATTAGAGATTTTGAGCTCATTAAAGAGTTCATCAGCCGTGTCAAATCCTACGGCGTGACCATAGCCATTGACGATTTTGGTTCAGGCTACTCCAACTTTGAGAGGCTTTTGGATTATCAGCCCGATATTCTTAAAATTGACGGCAGTCTGATTCGTAATATCGACCAAAGCGACTACTCCCTGTCGGTCGTGAAAAGTATTGTGACATTCGCCAACGAACAAGGCATTCGCACCATCGCCGAGTTTATCGAAAACGAAAAGATTTTTAAAATCACCCGTGACCTGGGTATTGACTGTTCACAAGGCTACTATTTTGGAAAACCTCTCCCTTCCATTACCTTATAGGTTATACACTCAATTTGTTGTATTTAGTATAATAATGTTATGTAAAAAAGTATGTTCTCTTAAAAGTGCACAACTGTATTTATGCAGATTAGAGGAAGTATGACTATAAATATAAAAAAAACAATAATTATTATAATCTTGGCTCTACTTTACTGCCTCACCGGCAAACTCAGCGTCGATTTTCAGGCCCATGTCAACCTCTCGAATTTTGGCATTTTTGCCGCGGAGGGGGTCTCTTTGGCTTTTGCGCTCTATTTTGGCGCGTGGGTTTGGCCGGGAGTATTGATCGGTCAGCTTGTGCTGGCTCTACTAAACGGTTTTACCCCCATGACCGCCTTGGAGATCTCCGTTATCAACAGCTTTGAAGTTTTGCTGGCCGTCAAAATTTTTGAGATATTCAAATTTGATATTCGTTTTGAATCGCTCAAAAGCCTCTTGCTCTTCGCGCTGGTTGTTCTCGCGGTGTTACAACCCTTCAGCGCGTTACTTAGCAACCTCTTTTTGCTCTGGCACGGCCTTGAAGCCCCGAAAATCTTTTGGCAGGCTACCTTCGCGTGGTGGTTTGGAAACGTAATGGGCCAATTGATCATCACCCCGTTTTTACTGACGTTTTTTACACACTTCGCCTCAATTCGCATGACGCAATATCTTCTTTATGCCATCATCTACGCACTCTTTTTATATACCATCGAGATACTTTTAAAGATTGACAACCCCATGCTTCTTTTCGGGGCCGCCTTACCGCCCGCCATCTACGTAGTCGCCAACAAAAGTATCGCTTACGGCGCCATGATGACGGTTGTGGCCGCGGTGATCAGTTCTTGGGCTATCTATCATAAGACCGGCCCTTTTTGCTCCGGCGACACCCTTAGCGACACCCTCAACTACAACCTCTTTCTTCTGGCGTCCCAGGCAATCGTGCTGAGCATGGGTGCACTCTTTGAAGAGCGTCGATTACGGGAAGTCAAACTTCAAAAAGCGATTGACGAAGCGCTTAAAACCAACCAGGAACAGCAGATGATGCTCGCGCGCCAAAGCCGACTGGCCCAAATGGGTGAGATGATCGCCATGATCGCCCACCAGTGGCGTCAGCCTCTTAACAATCTCTCGCTGGTCAATCAACTGCTCATCAGCAAATACAAAAAGGGGCAACTGGACGAAAAGGCGATTACGCAATTTAAAACCAACGCCCAAAAGCAGATTGCGCTTATGTCGTCAACCATTGACGATTTTAGAAACTTTTTTAAAAGCGATGAGAAGAAGGTGCCGTTTGACATAGACGACGTTATCCAAAACGTTATCGCCATGACCGAAGCGATCTTTAAATCCCACGGAATCCAACTTCTTTATGAAAGTCAAAACGGGCTTCGCACCTACGGCTATCCTAACACTTTAGCGCAAGCTTTGTTAAATATTATTAACAACGCCAAGGACGCGCTCCTTAGCACTTCCAAAGAGAGTATGAAATATATTAAAATCGTAACAAAAAAGCAAAAGGGAAAAATCATTATCCGTATTGAAGACAACGGAGGCGGTATACCGCAAGAGATTATCGATAAAATATTTGATCCCTACTTCTCAACCAAAAACGAAAAAAACGGCACGGGACTGGGACTTTATATGAGCAAAACCATTATTGAAAAACAGATGGCGGGACGTATTGACGTCATCAACACCCCCAACGGGGCCCTTTTTACAATCTATCTTCAGGAGTTTGCCGATGACGCTCAATGAGTTGACACTGCTATATGTAGAAGATGACCCGGAAACCCAAGAGCGCATCAAAATGCTTCTGGAGGAGGATGTCAAAGCATTCTATCAGGCTTATGACGGAGCGGAGGGACTTGACCTTTTTAAAACCCTCTCTCCCGATATTGTCGTCACCGATATCAATATGCCCCAACTAGACGGCCTGGGCCTCTCCAAAGCCATACGCCAAATCAACAAAGAGTGTCCTATTATTCTTATTACCGCATTTGATGACAAGGAGACCCTCAAAAAGGCCATAGAGATCGGGGTGGACGCGTTTATTACCAAGCCGGTGGATGTTGAGATTTTGTATGAAAAACTTGAACAGATCGCCCAGGAGCTTAAAAATAAAAAAGAGCTTCGCATTCAAAAAGATCGGGAGATGGAGAACCTCTTTCGTCTGGCCCACTACGACACCCTGACCAACATTCCCAATCGCTTCCTTTTTGAAGTCAAACTTGATCAAGCCATATCTCGTTGCAATCGTCAAGGCGGCGCTGTCACACTCTTCTTGATCGATCTGGATGATTTTAAAGAGATCAACGACACCTACGGTCACCAAGCCGGCGATGAGGTTTTACGGCACGTGGCCAAAAACATTCTCTCCGTCGTTCGCAAAGAGGACACGCTCGCCCGACTGGGGGGTGACGAGTTCGCGCTTATTGTAGAAAATGTCATAGACCAAAGCTATCTTGACACTTTGGCGAAAAAGATCATTGAATCGGTCTCCCAACCCCTGCAATTTAAAGGCAAAACCCTCACCTTCTCCTGTAGTGTGGGTATCGCCCGCTACCCGCAAGATTGTGACGAAAAAGATGAACTCTACCATTGCGCCGATGTGGCCATGTACAAAGCCAAGCACCTGGGAAAAAAAGGGTACGCCTTTTATGACAGCCCCCTTTGATAGCAATCAATCTATAACCAATATTCGATAGCTGTGCTATACTGTGAAAAACGAAAGCGGAGTGTGAAATGGATCTGCTCTGGTGGCACTGGATTATCCTGGGAATCGTCCTGATCGCCGGCGAGGTGATCATTCCCGGGGCCGTGGTCGTCTGGTTTGGCATGGCGGCCCTTATCATAGGCGGGTTGGTCTATCTTTTCGCCCTGCAAAGCGCCGCCCAGTTTTTTCTCTGGAGCGCGCTATCAATCGCCATGCTCTTTGCCTATCGCCGTTTTTTTAAACCGACCGCCCCCGTTACGTCGGTGGGGCAGTCTAAAAGCGAGTATGCCGACATACCCGGTATTGTAATCCAACAACTTGACGACAACCGATTCAAAGCCCGCTTCGATCTACCCGTTTTGGGTGACAGGGAGTGGGTGGTA
>JAMOMS010000249.1 GCA_027067015.1 Campylobacterales bacterium
ATTTCGGCATTGAAAAAGCCGACGGCCCTGGCCCTTTTTACCTCGGGTACGTTTCAGACGCTTCATGAGACGGCGGGGGTGCGCTCTCCGATAAGAGATGCCGAAGAGACCGAAAGGCTACTGCGAAAATATTTTCATGCCCCCGTGCGTCATCTGCGTGAGCGTTTACATTTTGACAACACCCTTGCCATGCTTCGCTACATTCAACGCAGTGGCGTCAGCGGCCCCCGCCCACTGCTGGATTACAGGCAGGTCAAAAAGGTTCTGCGGGCCTACCCGTTGGATTACCTGGAGTTTGAAGTCCTGCTTCTTTGCCGTTGTTAGAGGGTTTGGCGAATGGTTGCCGCCTCCTCAAAAAACTGGTGGGCCAGCACAATAACAAAAAAGACCTGCCCCAACACCCCCACTCCCGGAATCATGGAGAGCAGATAGAGAATGAGCGTGGTGGTCACAATGCGCCATCTGGCCTCTTTGAAAACCCTTTTCATCTCCGCTTTGTCAAATATCTCCCCCGCCACGTCGCGGGTGAGGAGTTTGTGGAAGAGAAAGTAGAAGGGAATATGCATGAAAACAATACCAAGAAGCGGCACAAACCACAAAGGAAGAGTCAGCAGGGTCAGCAGAATAAAAAGTCCCACCTGGGCGATCATAAAGAGCACGTAATCCCAAAGCGGTACCGTCGCCTTGCGCGCCAGGTGGGGGTAGTGGCGTTTTTGCACCTCCTTGACGATAACGGGGGTAAAAAAGCCCACGATAATAACGCCAAGCAGTACCGAAAGCAGGACCGCCACCCCACCGCCGATGATGTAAAAGAGCGTGCCGGCGACCGCTTTGAAGATAAAACTGCCCAGAATGGCCGAGATAATAGGATACTCTTTGGCAAACTGTGTCAGCGCATCGGCAGTCTGGGCGCCGTCGGGGTTTTGGGAGGCGGTCGCCGCCGCGGAGAGCATATGGAAAAACTCGCCCGAAAGGAGATAGAGCCCCGCCAGCGCCACCAGAATGGTTACCGCGAAGGGGGCGACGGAGAGGGTAAGGAACTTGGGGCTTAAAAAGTCGGAGAGCGCTTTGGCAAACAGCGCGCGTTCTTGTTTTGGATCGATCTGATGGGGCGGAACCATGCAACTCCTTTGCTTGCGTCGGTGACGGGGAAATTTTATATAGTATAGCACACGGGCCTGCTATAATGGCGCCATGGACAAACAGGTTGAAGCACATTTTGACGTATTGGTAATTGGTGGCGGCGCGGCGGGACTTTCGGCGGCTCTGGCGGCTGTGGAGAGCGGCGCGAGGGTGGCGGTGATGGGCAAAACCTACCCCACCCGCTCCCAGACTTCCATGGCCCAGGGCGGTATTAACGCGGCGCTGGGGCATATGGGAGACGGCGATACGGTGCAAAAGCATATCGCCGACACCCTGCGCTCCTCCAAAACCCTGGGAAGCGAAGCGGCCATTCGCCGGCTCTGCGAGGGGGCGCCGACAGCGATCGCCTGGCTGGACGGGCTGGGGGTGCCATTCAGCCGTCTTGAAGACGGACGGATCGCCCAGCGCAGGCTGGGGGGTGCCAGCGGCAGGCGGGCCTGTTACGCCCAGGATTACACGGGTCTGAAGCTTTTGCACACCCTCTATGACGCCGCATTGAAAGCGGGCGTGACCTTTTTGGACGAATATTTCCTGCTCAACTTCATCGTAGAGAACAAGCGGGCGTTGGGGGCGACGGCGATAGAGATGCGAAGCGGCCGGACGGTCGCTTTCGGGGCGAATGCCGTGGTGGCGGCCACGGGCGGTTACGCGGGGCTGTATCGCGGCTTTACCACCAACGCCACCACCACTACCGGCGACGGGACCGCGGCGGCGCTTAGGGCCGGGTGTCGGCTCAAGGATCTGGAGTTTGTGCAGTTTCACCCCACGGCGTTAAAGGGAAGCGGCGTGCTCATCTCCGAAAGCGCCAGGGGCGCGGGCGGCAGGCTTGTAAACGGCAAGGGAGAGAGCTTTGTGGATGAGCTTGCCACGCGCGACGAGATCGCCCGGGCGATCTGGGAACAGATGGAGGCGGGCGAAGAGGTTTTTTTGGATATTCGCCACCTGGGAGAGGCTTTCATTGACGAGGAACTGCCCCAGGAGCGTAAACTGGCCATCTTCTACGAGGGGGTTGATCCGGCGCGCGATCTCATACCCGTTAAACCGGTGGCCCACTACACCATGGGCGGGATCGCCGTGGACGGGAATCATATGAGCGACGTGGCGGGGCTGTTTGCCTGCGGGGAGTGCGCCAACGCCGAAGTGCACGGCGCCAACCGCCTGGGCGGCAACGCTCTGCTGGAGACGGTGGTGTTCGGTCGGGAAGCGGGGGCCAACGCCGTCGTGTTCGCCCGCCAAAACCCCGCGTCGGCCAAGGGGCATCCGCAGATCATGAAAGATAGCGCTTTCGTGCGGGCCGTGTTTGATTTTCCCAACCGAATCGACTTTTACGAAAAGCGGGCGTTTCTGGGTAAAATCTTCTACCATAACGCCGGCATCGTGCGAAGCGAAACGGGGCTTAAAGGGGTGCTCTCAGCCCTGCGCCAGATGCAAAGCGAACTGGCCTTCATGGGCGTGGCGGACAAGAGCGCGGTCTATAACACCAACCTGACGGAGTTTGTGGAGTTTGGCAATATGCTGGAGCTGGCGGAGGCGCTTTTGGTCTGCGCCCTGCACCGCCCCGAGACGCGGGGGGCGCACCAGCGGGCGGAGTTTACGAAGGAGAATCCCGACTTTGACGGGGTGCACTCTCTTTCATGGAAAGAGGAGGGAACGCTATGCAACGAGATGAAGGGGCTCAAGTGAGCGCGCAGGAGGTACTGACGGCCCAGAAACTGGAGAAAGAGTTGCAAGAGGCCGAGGAGAAGCTCAAAAAAGCGGAGGCGCTGATTGCGGCGGTGGCGAAGGAGCTTGGCGAAAGGCCGCCCGAAAAAGGGACGCGAAAGGAGCGCACGTGAAGATTACTATCAGGCGCTACCATGCCGAGCGCACACCCCAGACGGTGGAGCAGACCTGGGAGATTGAAGAGGGGGTGACCCTGCTGGAGGCGCTGACGGCCATCAAGAGCGGCAAAGACCCCTCTTTGACCTTTCGTAGCGGTTGCCGTAGCGGCGTGTGCGGCAGTTGCGCCGTGCGGGTCAATGGCAAAGAGGTGTTGGCGTGCGCATACAAACCCAAAGAGGGGGATGTCGTGGAGCCTTTGCGTTACGCAAAGGTGCTTAAAGATCTGGTGGTCGATCAAAAACCGGCCTTTGAGACGCTAACGCGCGCCAAAGCGTGGTTGGCGGATCCCAAAGCGGACCAACCCGTTTCGCCCGAAGAGGAGAAGCGCACCGAAACGCAAACCGATTGCATTTTGTGCCACTCCTGCTACAGCGCCTGCCCGGTGCTTGAGACCAACCCCGCCTTTTTGGGCCCCTTCGCCCTCACCCGCGTCTGGCGCTATACGGCCGACCCCCGGGAGGGTTTTGCAAAGAGCAAAATGGAAGCCATCCAGCAAGACGGTGTATGGGATTGCACGCTTTGCGGCGAATGCACTGCCGTCTGCCCCCAGGGGATCGACCCCAAAAACGACATTATGTTGCTTCGGGCCAGAAGCGGGCAGGCGGGTTATCAGGACCCCCATATGGCTGACTTTGGCAGTTTCGGGTTGGATTTTTAGCCATGATGCACTTAAGAGCCTCACAACTTCAGCCGTTTGAGGGGTTGACCGAGCAGTTGATGGAGGAGATCAACCGGGTGGGCGTGGTGCGGGAGTATCCCGCCGGCGGCCCGGCGATGGACAGTGACGACACCCTGAACCACTTTTACATTATTATGGAGGGGCGGTTGAAGGTCTATCGCTACAACCCCGACAACAACCGGGAACAGACCCTCTACCTTTTGGGCCCCAGGGATATGTTTGACGTGCTCACGGTGCTTGACGGTGAGCGACACGAGGTGATGACCGAGGCGATCGACACCCTCAAGGCGGTGGAACTGCCGATTGAGAAGGTGCGGGAGTGGATTCACAAATACCCGGTCTTCAACCGCGCCTTCTACCCCTACCTGGCCCGCCAGATGCGCCAGATCGAGGAGCTGGCGACCGATCTTTCGCTGTACGATACCGCCACCCGGCTGATGAAACTGCTGTTAAAAAACCTCAAGGGGCCCGACGGCAACCTGGGGCTTTTGCAAAACCTTCCCCACGAGGAGATCGCCTCGCTGATCGGTACCGTGCGCCACGTGGTCAACCGCCATCTGCAACAGCTCAAAAAAGAGGGCATTTTGCATATCGAGCGCAAACACCTGGCCGTGACCAACGTGGAAAAACTGCTGGAGAAGATTGAGCTTTGAAGACGACGACAACGGCAAAGATCGACGTACAGATCGAACAACGGTTATTGGAGGATATTCAAAGCGCCGTCCACCCCTCGGAGTTTCAGACGGGCGACGGCTACGGGGTGCTTATTTTGCGCCTGCCGGAGATGGGCGAAGAGGGGCTTGGGGTGGTCTCGTACGCCTTTGTCGTCAAAGAGGGAGAGGGGTATCGTTTCGATCGGCAGAAAGGGGTGCTGGTGCCGCTGGGGTCGCTGGGTGACCTGCACGCCTTTTTGGACGAGAAAACCGATGAGCTTCTTAAGCAGATTCAGCGCTACTATACGGCGGTGGATCAGCTGGAAGAGACCCTCTACGAAGCCGTGACGCCCGGTGACTTCATGGCCCGCTGGCTGGCCTATAAAAAGGATGTCTCCTTGATTCATCGGCTGATGTTCCACGCGGGATTGGCGTTTGACCTTTTTGTGCGCCGTTACCGCAAAGAGAAGGGGTTTGATACCCTCGATTACGCCGATCTGGCCGAGCATATGGGGCGTATCCGCGACCTGGCCAAGGCGGCCATGGAGAAGCTGGACAACCTCTATGACTTCTACCGGGCCAAAGTGGATGAGCGGATGAACCGCAATATGTACTGGTTGACGGTCATTTCGGCCATCTTTTTGCCCCTGACGCTGGTGACCGGGTTTTTCGGTATGAATACCGGGGGGCTTCCCTATACGGACGATCCGACAGGCACCTGGCGGGTCGTGTGGCTCTCGTTGGCGCTGGAGGCGCTCTTTTTGCTCCCTTTTTTATGGCTGAACCTCAAAAAGACCAAAAAATTCCGTATCAAACGCTTCAGTGATACTTAAGTCGCAGAAACCCTGCGCCCACTTCTTATACAATGCTTCTCAAAATTACACATAAGGAGTGGAGTTATGAAAAAGGTTCTGGTATCTCTGGCCGCCGCTGTATGGCTGTGCGGCACGACAGTATCGGCGGCTACGTCGGCCCAGGTGAGCGCGGAAGCGGTCAAGCACGCCAAGCATGACGCCAAAGATCAGCAGGTCAAAGTGGTACAGGAAGCCGTCGAGGCGGTGATGCTGACCCAGAAGGTTTTGCTGGATCTGGATAAAAAAGATACCAAATCGGCCAAGGCCGACCTGGAAAAGGCGATCGGCAAACTGGAAGTGGTGTTGGC
>JAMOMS010000250.1 GCA_027067015.1 Campylobacterales bacterium
TGCCGCTTTGGGTCAATACCATCAGGTCTTTGTTCTCCTCCACGATCACCACGCCCACGGCACTGCCGGTGCGGGGGGTGAGTTTCATGGCCACTACCCCTTTGCCGCCGCGGCTTTGCAGGCGGTATTCGCCCGCTTCGGTCCGTTTTCCCAATCCCTTTTCGGCCACCGTCAATAGCTCTTGCTCATCACTTTTGACAGTGGCCGCGCCGACCACATGGTCGCCTTCGATCTTAAAGCGAATACCCGTCACGCCCCTGGCGGTACGGCCTATCTCGCGCACGTCCGAGACGGGGAAACGGATACATTGGCCTTTGTGGGTCAGGATAAAGAGGTTTTCGGTCTCGGGCAGGATGATTTTGCAGGTAACCAGCTCGTCGTTTTCATCCAGCGTAATGGCCCGTACGCCCACGGAGCGGATGTTTTTGAACTCGCTGAGGTTCGTGCGTTTGACGATGCCGTTTTTGGTGAAGAAGGCCAGCGATTTGTTTTCGTCAAAATCGGTGGTGGGGATGATGGCCATAATATTCTCATCGGGCTGAAGCTGAATGAGGTTGACCACCGCCTTGCCCTTGGCGGTACGGGTGCCTTCGGGAATTTTGTAGACTTTGAGCCAATACAGCTGTCCCCGGTCGGTGATGAACATCAGCGTGTCGTGGGTATTGGAGATGAAGAAGCTTTCGATAAAGTCGTCATCATGCGTCGTAACGGCGGTTTTGCCCTTGCCGCCCCGGTGCTGACGCTCATACTGTTTGACCGGCACCCGCTTGATATAACCGCGGTGGGTAATGGTGACCACCATCGGCTCGTTGGGAATAAGGTCTTCAATGTCAATATCGTCATAATCATCCACAATCTCGGTGAGTCGCGGGGTGGAGAACTGCTCTTTGACCTCCAGGAGCTCTTCCTTGATGATCTGGTTGAGGAGCTCTTCGCTTTTGAGGATGTTGGAGAGGCGCTCAATTTCCGCCATCAGCTCCCGGTACTCTTTTTCTATCTTGTCGCGCTCCAGGCCGGTGAGGCGTTGCAGGCGCATCTCCAAAATGGCCTGGGCCTGCTTTTCGCTCAGCCCAAAGCGCTCCATCAATCCAGCTTTGGCTTCGTTGGCGTCGGCGGAGGCGCGAATGAGGGCCACGATTTCGTCGATGTTGTCCAACGCGATGCGAAGGCCCTCAAGAATATGGGCGCGGGCCTTGGCCTTTTCAAGTTCAAAGATGGTGCGGCGGATAATGATGGTTTTGCGGTGCTGGATGAAGAGTCGCAAAAGCTCCATGAGGGTGAAGATTTTGGGCTCTTTGTTGACAATGGCCAGCAGGATAATACCAAACGTGGTCTGCATCTGGGTCGATTTGAAAAGGTTGTTGAGCACAATCTCGCTCATGGCGTCTTTTTTGAGCTCAATGACCACCCTGATCCCTTCGCGGTCGCTTTCGTCGCGCACTTCGCTGATCCCCTCAATCGCCTTGTCCTTGGCCAGTTGGGCGATGTTTTCGATTAGGCGTGACTTGTTGACCTGGTAGGGCAGTTCGTCAATGACAATGACTTCCCGGTTCCCCTTTTTCTCGATATGGGTCTTGGCCCGCACCTTGATGCGGCCCCGGCCCGTCTTGTAGGCGTCCAGGATCCCCTTGCGGCCAAAGATAATGCCGCCGGTGGGAAAGTCGGGCCCCTGGATATGGGCCAGCAGATCTTCCAATTCGGCTGAGGGGTTGTCAATGAGTGCAAGCAGGGCGTCGATCAGTTCATCCAGGCGGTGGGGCGGGATGTTGGTGGCCATCCCCACGGCGATACCGTTGGAGCCGTTGAGAAGCAAATTGGGTACCCGGCTGGGGAGCACGTCGGGCTCTTGCATGGTGTCGTCGTAGTTGGGAATAAAATCGACCGTATCTTTTTCAATATCGCGCAAAAGCTCTTCGGCCAGACGCGTCATGCGGGCTTCGGTGTACCGCATGGCCGCCGGGTTGTCGCCGTCGATGGAGCCGAAGTTCCCCTGACCGTCCACCAGCGGGATGCGCATGGAAAAGTCCTGCGCCATCCGCACCAGGGCGTCATAGACGGCGGTGTCGCCGTGGGGGTGATACTTACCGATGACATCCCCCACGATACGGGCCGACTTTTTGTAGGCCGCGCGGGAGGTGACCCCCAGCTCGTGCATGGCGTAGAGGATACGGCGGTGTACCGGTTTAAGACCGTCCCTGGCGTCAGGCAGGGCCCGGCCGATGATGACGCTCATGGAGTAGTCGAGGTAACTGCCTTTGATGCTCTCTTCAATGGAGACTTCCTGGATATCTTCGTGCTCGCTGAACAGATCGGACATTCAAAACCTTTTGCTTTGAAAAATTGCACTTGATTTTATCAAAAATAAACTTAATACTTGCAACTATATTAATTGCTCTCTATGTTTATTGTGATGTGATATAATTCGCGCAAATTTAAAAATAGCTTTTTAAAGCACAAATCCGACGGAACCAATCCGCCGAACGTGTATTTTCGTGTTCGGAGTTTACTCGTGATGACCCATTTTTTCCAGTTCGACACCCTTTCGCTCCTCTTTGCGGGGCTGATCGTGCTCGGTAGCGTGCCTAACCTTTTCTACTCCCGGGGCTACATGAGCCACATTTCACGTCCCTGGCACTACCGCATCCACTACGCCGCGTTCATCCTTTCGATGCTGGGGGTGGTGACGGCCGGAAGCGCCCTGAGCTTTCTGCTCTTTTGGGAGCTCATGAGCCTCACCAGCTGGCAGCTGATCCTTACCGAGGCGGAGAAAGAGCCCGAGACGACGCTGAGAGCGGCGCGTTTTTATTTCTTTATGACCCATTTCGGTTTCGTCTTTTTGCTGCTCTTTTTTCTCATCGTCACCCGGGGCGATTTGGAGGCAGGTTTCGCGACAATGCAAGGTATTGCCCACGCCTTTGCCTACCCGACGCTGCTCTTTTTCCTGCTGCTGCTCGGTTTCTTTTCCAAGGCGGGGGCGGTGCCGCTGCATGTCTGGCTCCCCTACGCCCACCCCGCGGCTCCCAGTCCCGTCTCGGCGCTCATGAGCGGCGTGATGCTCAAAGTCGCCATCTACGGGATCTTCCGCTTTTTCCTCACGGTGCTCTACCCCTGGCCATTGGAGTGGGGGGTGCTGGTGCTGGTGATCGGGGCGATGAGCGCTCTGATCGGCGTGCTTTACGCCCTAAGCGAACATGACATCAAGGCGCTACTGGCCAACCACTCCATCGAAAACATCGGCATCATTCTCATCGGTTTTGGGATGGGGATGATCTTTGACGCTTTGAAACTGCCGGTGCTTAGCGCCTTTGCCTTCACCGCCGCGCTCTTTCACACCTTCAACCACATGAGTTTCAAGTCGCTCCTTTTCATGGGGGCGGGCAGTGTCCTGCACGAGACCCACACCAAAAACATCGAAGCCTACGGCGGACTCATCAAAAGTATGCCGGTGACGGCGTTGACCTTTCTGCTCGCCTCCGTCTCCATCTCCGCCCTGCCGCCGACCAACGGCTTTTTGAGCGAGTGGATGACCTTTCAGGCGATGCTGGGCTCCAGCCACATCGACAACATGTCGCTCAAACTTGCGATCCCCTTCGCCATCTTCGCCCTGGCGCTGACGGCGGGGCTGGCCGTCGCCTGCTTTGTCAAGGCGTTTGGCATCACCTTTCTGGGGCTGCACCGCAGCGCCAACGCCCGCCACGCCAGAGAGGTCAACGGCATGATGCGCGCGGGCATGATGCTCATGGCGGGCGTCGTGCTCGCTTTGATGCTCTTCGCCCCCTGGTTCATCGGCCGCTTCGGGGCGGCGCTGGCCGCGCTGGGTCGCCGGGACGTGACGCCTCTGATCTTTCCCGACGGCATTTGGCAGATGCACTCGGTGGCGATCCACGGCGGGGTGGTCTCGCCCCTGCTGCTGACCCTGGCCCTGCTGGCGGTGACGGGGGCGCTCTGGTTCGGGATGCGGCTGTTGGGGGTCAGGGAGCGTCTGCACCGCACCTGGGCCTGCGGCTACCGCACCTCCGCGCGCACCCAGTATTCGGCCACCGGATTCGCCGGGCCGATCCGCCGTTTCTTCGAGTGGCTCTACCGCCCCGAAGAGCATCTGGAGAAAGAGACCCTCGCCGGCCACGCCACCAAGTTCGACCGCTCCCGCTACGCGGTGCATGTGACGCCGCTTTTTGAAAAGTCGCTTTACGACGGCGCGGCGCGGGCGGCCAACTTCGTCAGCTACTGGGTTTATCGTCTCGCCCATTTCGAGCAGACCCGCTACGCCGCGATGATCTTCAACCTGATGCTGCTGGTGCTCTTTAGCTACCGGATCTTCGCCCACGAGTTCAGCTGGGCCACCTTCGCCCTGGAGTCGGTGGTGATGATCGTCTCGATCAAAGTGCTGATTATCGGAGAGAAACGATGAGCCTCTATCTGTTGACTGTCGCCGTGTTGTTGCTGATCGCCCCGCTGTTGCTGGGGGTGATCAAGGCGCTGAAGATGTGGCTGCTCTTCAAGCGTCCCCTTTCGCTCCTCCAGGGCTACCGCGATGTCGCCAAGCTTCTGCACAAAGAGAATGTTGTCAGCGAAGAGGCCAGCCTCATCACCCGCGTCGCCCCGTTCCTGATCCTCTCGCCCCTGCTCATCGTCCTCTTTTTCCTACCGCCCGCTGTTCAGGGGGCGTGGTATGTCAGCTTCGTTGATGCCTTCACTCTCACGGGGCTCATGGCGCTTTCGACCTTTTTCCTGATGCTGTTGGGGCTTGACAGCGCCAGCAGTTTCGGGGGGATCGGCGCCAGCCGCGAAGCTTTCATCGCCGCCCTGGCCGAACCGGCGATGGTGCTGACGATCTTCGCCGTCTCCATGATGGCCGGGGATCTGGGGGTGGGCCAGGCGGGGGTCAACCTGGCGAGCCGCTTCCCCGAAAAGCATATGGCCAGCTATCTCTTCGCCGCCATCAGTTTCTTTATCCTGCTGATCGCCGAAAACGGCCGTATCCCGGTGGACAACCCCGAAACCCACCTGGAACTGACGATGGTGCATGAGGCGATGATCCTCGACATCGGCGGGGTCTGGCTGGCCATCGTCGAGACCGCGGCGGCGGTGAAGTTCGTCATCTTCGCCTCGCTGTTTGCTTCGCTCTTTCTTCCCTTCGGTTACGGCCTGGCCTGGCCTCTGGCCCTGGCCCTCTTTGTGGGCAAGCTCTTTGGGGTGGCCCTGGCCGTGGCGCTGGTGGAGGTCAACACCGCCAAACTGCGCCTGTTTAAAGTCCCTAACCTGCTGGGCATCGCCATCGTCTTTGCCTTTTTGTCACTGATTACCTTTTACGTACTGGGAGCCTGACATGGTCGATCTGTTAATCGGCATCTTTCTCGCCACACTCATTACTGCGCTTTTTACCGCGCGCCTCTATCGTCTGCTGATGTGGTACAGCCTCAACTCCCTGTCGCTGGGCCTGCTGGCGCTTACCATCGGCCGTGCCCAGCACGACGGGGCGATGATCATCAGCGGCCTCATCACCCTCCTGCTCAAAGCCGGGGCGATTCCCTGGATCCTCAAGCGCCTGAGCCAGCGTTTCGGCCTGGTGCGTCAGATCACCCCCAACATCCGCATCCAGTACGCCATCATGCTGGTGCCGGCGATTCTGGTCTTTACCTTCTACCTGGCCGAGCCCATCAGCCATATGGTCGAGGGCAACGCCAACTACGTCGCCATCAGCATCTCGTCGCTCTTTTTAGCACTCCTGCTGATGATGGAGCATAACAACATCGCCCCCAAGATCGTGGGATTTCTGAGCATGGAGAACGCCCTGTTTCTGCTGGGGACCACCGCGACGGGCGGGATGCCGATGCTGGTGGAGCTGGGGATCTTCTTCGATCTGCTGATGGCCATCGTCGTCATCAACCTTCTGATGCGGCGTGAAGAGATGGAAAACAGCGGGGAGGCGGGGGCATGATGGTCGCGCTTTTGCTGTTGCCGGCGCTGGTGATGTTCGCCGCCAGCTTTTTGCACACGCCCCGGGCCCGCCGTCTGCTGCCTATAAGCTCCGTGGCGATCCTGATTCCGGTGGGGATACTCTTTCTCCACGCCAAACCCTGGAGCATCTGGGGCGACTACCTGGTGGCCGACGATCTCAACAGCTATGTATTGCTGGTCTCTTCGGTCGTCGGGATCGGCGTGACGCTGGCATTGCTGACCCTGGATCGGCACGTGGCGATCACCGAAGTATCCACCCGCCGTTTTTACCGTTTTTTCGCGCTCTTTTGGATCGGTCTGATCCTCTCGATCCTGGCCAACCACATGGGGATCTATTGGATCGGCCTGGAGATGGCGACCCTCTCGACGGTCTACATGATCAAGACCAACCGAAGCGCCGCGGCGCACAAAGAGGCGTGGAACTACATGATCGTCGGGGCCATCGCCATTTCGCTGGTGCTTTTTGGCATCATCCTCATCTACGCTTCGGCCAAGCCGATCCTGGGGGAGGAGGCGATGCTGTTTGATGCCCTGCTGGCCAAAGCCCACGCCATCCCCTCGCCCTTTCTTTTTGAGATGGGCTTTGCGCTGGCGACGGTGGGGATGTTTGTCAAGATGGGCTTTTTCCCCATGAACCTCTGGCTGGCCAACATCGAACGCGCCTCCTTCTACCCCGTGGCGGCGCTTTTTAGCGGGATTTTGGAGAGTGCGGTGATCGTGGGATTTTTCCGCTTCTCCACCGTCGCCCGGGCGGTCAACGAGGCGCATCTGGTGGGCTTTGTGGTCGCCTATACGCTGCTGACGATCTTCATCGTCGCCTTTCTCATCTACCGGGCCAAGGATTTCATGCGGCTCTTTTCGCTTTCGGGGATCGAGCACATGGCGCTGATCGCGCTCTTCTGGGTCGGGGGCGGCACCTTCGCGGCACTGCTGCACTTCGGGGCCCACGCCTTTTTGAAACCGGCGCTTTTTCTCTCCACCGGGGTACTGGAGTCCAGCGGCCGCTACCACATCGCCGGGGCGCTCAAAGGTTACCGGGGTGTCAGGGGCAAGCTCTTCTATTTCCTGGTGAGCCTCTTTCTTCTGGCCATCGTCTCCCTGCCTCCCAGCCCCATGTTCTTCTCCGAGCTCTACGGCTTCGGGGCGATGGTGGACGCGGCGGAGTCGAGCCACCACCTGCTGGCAATGATCGGCGCGACACTGCTGCTGCTGATTTTGCTTTCGGTCATCTTCTACCGCTTCGTGGCGATCTATCAAAGCATGAAGTACGAGGGGGAAGCGGCCGAGCGGCCGGTCTACGCCGCGGAGGTGGCGGCTTTGGCGATCTTCGCCGTCGGCCTGCTGGCGCTGATCACCCCGGCGGCCATGCACTTTCTCAGGAGTATCGCATGAAACGGCTCATTGCACGCTACGCCGTCGAACGATCCGACGCTTTGGACGTGGTGACGGTGTTTGATACCGAAACCCTCCATGAACGGTGCGATCCGGCCGATCCGGTCGTACACTCCATCGCCCCGAAACATCCGGCGGCGATCTGGTTCGAGCGCAAGATGGCGGACGATTTTGGCCTTCGCATCGAGGGGGCTTTCGACCGCCGCCCCCTACTGCACCACGAGCGATGGCCCCAGGGGATTCACCCAATGCGCAAAGCCTTCGACGCCAAAACAGAGCTGGACTACGCCGATTTTCGTCCCTACCGTTACGAGGCGATTGGGGGCGACGGGGTCTTCGAGGTGGCGGTGGGGCCGATCCACGCCGGCATCATCGAACCGGGTCACTTCCACTTCTCCCAGGCGGGGGAGGATATGCTCCACCAGGAGGTGCGCCACTTCTACAAGTACCGGGGTATCGAGAAGATGCTGGAGGGCAGGAGTCCCGAAGAGGCCGCGCCCGTCATCGCGCGAATCAGCGGCAACGAGAGTATCGCCGCCCAGATCGCCTGGCGCGACATTCTGACGCAGGCGTCGGTGGGGGAGCTTCCCGACTTCGTGCGGGCCCGCGACGCTTTGCTGTTGGAGCTGGAGCGGGTGATCCACCACCTGACCGATCTGGGCTTCATCGCCAACGACGCGGGCTTCGCCGCCGCCCTGGCCTGGGGCTCCAAAAGCGCCGAGGAGGCCCGCCGCCTCATGGTGCGCCTCACCGGCCATCGCTTCGGTTTCGACGCTATTTTCAAGGATTTGGAAGGGTTCGAGACCGTGCCCGTGCGGGAGTGGATCGCCGGGATGGAGGAGGAGATCGCCTGGTTTGGCGACTGGATCACCGACATCCCGTCGCTGTGGGACCGTTTCGATACCACCGGCATTCTGCGGCCCGAAAAGGCGCGCAAATACGCCGCCGTCGGCGTCGTGGCCCGGGCGTCGGGAGTGCCGCTGGATGTGCGGGACACCCCCTGGT
The DNA here is from genome assembly GCA_027067015.1 of Campylobacterales bacterium. Taxonomy (GTDB): domain Bacteria; phylum Campylobacterota; class Campylobacteria; order Campylobacterales; family Hydrogenimonadaceae; genus Hydrogenimonas. The sequence continues at coordinate 8,359 of JAMOMS010000250.1, forward strand.
ACCGGGAACGGGGCTACGAAATGGTTACCGAAGAGGCGGGAGACGTGGCCGCGCGCTTCAGGGTGCGGCTGCGGGAGCTTGCCGTGAGCCTGCGGCTGATGCGCACACTGCTGGAGGAGGCGCAGAGCGCGGGTATGCCGATCCCGACCGTTCGGGACGGGGAGTACACGGCTTTTGTCGAAAGTTCCCTGGGCGAGCTTTTCATGACGGCGATCTTCGAAGAGGGGCGCATCGTGCGCTTTTTCATGCGCGATCCGAGCTTCGTCAACTGGCAGGCGTTGCACCTGATGATGCCGGGCAATATCATCGCGGATTTCCCGCTGATCAACAAAAGCTGCGATCTGAGCTATGCGGGGAACGACCTGTGACGCTTTGCGTCAAGTGAAAAACGAAAAGTGAAAAGTTGGACAATACCACATTCCAATAACCAATTACGCCGCGAAACGGGCGAGGAGTTTTCATGCTGAGATTCTGGGAAAAACGGGCCAAAACGGGCATTCTGACCGAGCATCCCGAGTTCGATGAGGAGATGGCGAAGATCCGTCGTGAACTCAAAGAGGCGATCAAAAAGCGTTTCGCCGGTTCACTGGCGATCCGCATGGTCGACGGCGGCAGTTGCAACGCCTGCGAAGCGGAGTGCAACGCGCTTTCGAACCCCTACTACGACCTGGAGCGGCTGGGGATCCGCTTCGTCGCCTCGCCCCGGCACGCCGACGTGATGCTGCTCAGCGGCGTGCAGACCTTTAACATGCTGCTCCATGTGCTCGACTGCTGGGAACAGATCCCTGCTCCCAAGTGGTGCATCACCCTGGGTGATTGCCCCGCGATGGCCGCGCCGTTTGAAAAAACCTTCGCCGTCAAAGGCCCCGCCGCTGACTACCTTCCCGTGGCGCATCACATCCCCGGCTGTCCTCCAAGTCCAAAAATTATTCTACAAGGTTTATTGAATTTTGTAAAAAAGATCCATATAAATGATTAAAAATTAGGCAATTTATAGAAGAAAAAAATTTTATACTGCCGGTGTCGATTCCCATTGGGGATACAAAAGAAATCTTTTATGAGGAGATACCATGAAAAGATGGTTGTTTGTTTTGGCCATGTTGCCGGCCGTGGCCTTTGCCGGTGAGCTTAACGGCGGCGATACGGCGTGGATGCTGGTGGCCACCGCCTTTGTCATGCTGATGACCCCGGCGGGTCTGGCGCTCTACTACGGCGGTCTGACCCGCAGCAAGAACGTGCTCAACACCATGGGCATGAGTCTGGCCTCTTTTGCCGTGGGCACCCTGGTATGGGTGGTGATCGGTTATTCCATCGCTTTTGGCGACGGGGATCTGATAGGAACGGGCAAGGTACTGCTTGCCGGCATCAACGCCGATTCGCTCAGCGGTACCATTCCCGAACTGCTCTTCGTGGCCTTTCAGGGGACTTTCGCGGCCATTGCCGTGGCCATTGCCAGCGGGTCGATGATCGAGCGGGTGAAATTCTCTACTTTCGTGATCTTTTCGGCCCTTTGGATCGTGGCGGTCTACGCACCTATTACCCATTGGGCCTGGGGCGGCGGCGAGACGCTCAACTTCGACGAGATTGACTTCGCCGGCGGTACGGTGGTGCATATCAACGCCGGTGTGGCCGGCTTTGTGGTGGCGATGATTCTGGGAGCCCGCAAAGATTACCAGCGCACCGCCATCAAGCCTTTCAGCCCCATTCTGGTGGTGTTGGGCGCCATGCTCTTGTGGTTTGGGTGGTTCGGTTTCAACGCCGGTAGCGAAGTGGCGGCCGACGCAACGGCGGCTTCGGCCTTTCTGGTGACCAACGTGGCGGCCTCTTTGGGCGTGATCGGCTGGGTGGCCGGCGAGTGGCTGCTCTATAAAAAACCGACCCTGGTCGGCGGCGCTTCCGGCGCGGTGTCTGGCCTGGTGGCCATTACCCCCGCTTCCGGCACCGCCGGTGTGGGCGGCGCCCTGATCATTGGCCTGGTGGGCGGATTTTTGGGCTTTCTGGCGGTAGCCAAGATCAAAAAGGCGTTCAAAGTGGACGATTCGTTGGACGCTTTCTGGGTACACGGTTTGGTAGGTATCTGGGGCTCTATCGCCACGGCTATCTTTATAGCCGATTACGCTGTGCCCGAAAACTACCATATGGTTTCCCAGCTTGGCAAACAGTTGATGGCGGTGGGGCTGACCATTGTCTATAGCGCCGTCATGACGGCGGTGATCTACTTTGTCTCTTCGGCGATAACCGGTGGCGGACGGGTGGATGAAGAGACCGAGACCATGGGACTGGATGAGGCGGTCCACGGCGAGCGCGGCCTGAATATGTAAAAGTCCTGCGGCTCTTGCAGGGAGCGGCGAAAAGAACAAGGGAACGGCTTCTCTTTTTCCGTCGCTCACGCCGATGGCGATGTGGCGAAGCCACCGCCAGACGGCAACCGCCGAAGCAAACCCAGCGTTAGCGTAGGTAAGCGGGCTTGGCCCGTTTACCGTATTTTTAACAAATGGAGCGGAGCGGAGGCTTTGCCTATGCGAAGCGACAAGCCGCGCCAGCGCGGCGAGCCCTCCGCTGAGGAGAACCCAGCGTTAGCGTAGGTAAGCGGGCTTGGCCCGTTTACCGTATTTTAACAATATAGGAGAGAGAATGAAAAAAATAGAAGCGATCATCAAACCTTTTAAACTGGAAGATGTCAAGGATGCCCTGGCCTCAGCGGGCATTACCGGCATGACCGTCACCGAAGTCAAAGGCTACGGTCGTCAACAGGGACACAGCGAGCTTTACAGAGGGGCGGAGTATGTGGTCGATTTTCTGCCCAAGGTGAAACTGGAGGTGATCGTGCCCGAAAGCGCCGTGGAGACGGCGGTGGAGAAGATTGTCGAATCGGCCAGAACCGGGAAGATCGGGGACGGCAAGATCTTCGTGACCTCCGTGGAAAAGACGGTGCGTATCCGTACCGGCGAAGAGGATGAAGAGGCCATTTGAGCCTGATTGGTTAAAAAATAGACACAACTTTTGCCGGACTTTTCAAACGGGTCCGGCCTATTGATTAATTTTTATTCATCCGCCCCCTTTTCCCCTTTACCGTAGCCGCACTATAATTGCGTTTGACTCTATACATACAAACCTATGAAGGAGCGCAACAATGCAGGCTGGTGACTTTTCCTACGTGATCGACACCCTGTTTTTGCTTTTTTCCATGACCCTCATCATCTTTATGGTGCCGGGGTTTGCCATGCTGGAGGCGGGGATTGTCAGAACCAAGAACGTCAGCGCCGTTTTGACGGTCAATACCATGATCTACGCCGTGGCCTCTTTGGTCTTTTTGCTGGTGGGGTATCAGCTCGCTTTCGGGAGCTGGGAGAACGACAGTGTTAGCAAGTGGGCCGCCTTTTTGTTTCAGATGGCTTTTGTGGGCAAAACCGTCAATATCATGAGCGGCGGGGTGAGTGAACGGACGCGGATCGTGCCGCTGATGCTCTTTACCGTGGTGATGGCGGCGGTGATCTACCCGTTGGCGGTTAACTGGACCTGGGGCGCCAATATGCTAAAAAACACTTTCCTGGATATCAGCGCTATGCATGACCTGGCGGGCTCTACCGTCATTCACTCCACCGGCGCCTGGGCCCTGTTGGCGGCCATTTTGATTATCGGTCCCCGCAAGGGGCGCTACGTCAACGGCAAAGTACGGGTGATTCCGGCTTCCAACATTCCCCTGGTGACCCTGGGGGCTTTGGTGCTGTGGATCGGGTGGTTCGGCTTTAACGGCGGATCGGTCGGTTCCATCGCCTCCAAAGAGAACGCCGATACGGTGGCGTTGACCATTATGAACACCAATACCGCCGGGTTGGCGGGGGCGATTGTGGCGGCGCTGATTGTCTACTGGCAGTATCGTAAATTTGATATTACCATGATCCTTAACGGCGCGTTGGGCGGTCTGGTGGCCGTCACCGCCGGCGCAGATCTGTTTGATATTTACACCCCAATTCTTGTGGGATTTGTCGGCGGGGCGCTGGTGGTGTTTGCCGTACCCTTTTTTGACCGGCTCCGTATTGACGATCCGGTGGGGGCATTGTCGGTTCACCTGGTCAACGGCGTGTGGGGGACGCTGGCCGTGGGGCTCTTTGCCGAAGGCGTCTCTTTCTGGGCGCAACTTAAAGGGGTTTTGGTGATCGGTATCTACGCCTTTGTGGTATCATATTTGGTCATTTACGCCATCAACAAAGTGTTGCCTTTCCGTGCGGATGACGAGGCGCAGATGGAGGGGATGGATGTGAGTGAGTGCGGCCTGGAGGCCTACCCCGAATTCAAACGGGCCTTTTGAGTTCAGTGAAAAATGAAAGAGTGAAAAGTGAAAAATTCAGGAGGCGCCTGGCGGCGCTTTCAGTTTTGAATTGATGATGAGGTGAGTGGGCTTTGCCCGAATATCGTATGATTCGGGAGCGAAGCGGTCAGGCCGCGCCAGCGCGGCGAGCCCTCCGCTGAGGAGAACCCAGCGTTAGCGTAGGTGAGCGGGCTTTGCCCGATCACCGTATGTTAAAATGAAAACCAACAAGGAGAGATTTATGAAAAAGATTGAAGCGATTATCAAACCTTTCAAGATTGAGGAGGTCAAAGACGCCCTGGCCGAGGCGGGCATTAACGGAATGACCGTCAGCGAAGTCAAGGGGTACGGCCGCCAGGCGGGCCATACGGAGCTCTACCGGGGGGCGGAGTATGTGGTTGATTTTATTCCCAAGGTCAAGGTTGAGGTGGTGGTTAAAGCCGAAGATGTCGAAAGCGTGGTCGAAAAGATCGTCAACGCCGCCAGAACCGGGAAGATCGGGGACGGTAAAATCTTTGTCAGCGACGTGGAAAAGGTAATCAGAATCCGCACCGGCGAGGAGGACGAGGAGGCCATTTAAGGCCTTTTGGTCTCTTCGTCAAGCGCTTCGACAAAGCGCTTTTGGGCGCTTTGGTTTTTTCTTCTGTAGTAGTAAAAGACCCCTATCGCCATCATGACAATGCCGCCGATAAGGTAGTGCAAAACCGGTTTGATCCGTGCTTCGTTCTCACCGAAAAAGTATCCAAGCGCAAGCAAAACCGCGCACCAGATGCCCGCGCCCAAAAAGGTGTAGAAAGAGAAGGCTGTCAGGGGCATACGCCCGATGCCCGCGGGCAGGGAGATATATTGGCGAATGCCCGGCAAAAGGCGTCCCCAGAAGGTGCTGGCCGGGCCGTAACGCTCAAAAAAGCGCTCCACTTTTTCGACGGTTTCTGGTTTGATGAAAAGATAGCGGCCGTAACGCATGAGAAAAGGGCGCCCCAGGCGGTGGCCCAACACATAGTTAAACAGCGCCCCGGCCAGTGAGCCGCCCGCACCGGCCAAAAAGGCGCCCGCAAGGCTCATCTCCCCTTTGGCGGCCAGGTAGCCCGCCGGAATCATGGCCACCTCGCTGGGAAAAGGGAAAAAGGAGCTTTCCAGAAACATCATGACAAAGATCCCCCCATAACCCAGGGCCCCGACGCTCTCGACGATCCAGTTGACGATTTCGTGCATTTAACATCCTGCTAACAAGTTGGCGCTATAATAACGAGAAAAAGAGAAAAAAAGGCTTTCGGTATGTACATAACCCTTGATTCCCCCTTGGATATGCACCTGCACCTGCGTGACGGCGAAATGCTCAAAACCGTGGCGCCCTTGAGCGCGAAAGATTTTGCGGGCGGGCTTGTTATGCCCAACCTGGTTCCTCCCGTCACCGACCTTGCCATGGTTCGCGCCTATCGGCAAAGGATTGAAGAGGCGATGGGTGAGGCGGTTTTCAAGCCCTATATGACGCTTTTTTTCAAAGCCGACTACTCCCCGGCCTTTTTGGAGGAGGCCAGGGAGGAGATTTTGGCGATCAAACTCTACCCCGCCGGTATTACCACCAACTCCGAAGGGGGGGTGAAGGGATTTGACCTGGCCACGCTCTCTCCGGTGTTGGGGGTCATGAGCGATCTGGGCATTCCGCTGTGCGTGCACGGGGAGAGCGACGGGTTCGTGATGGACAGGGAGAGTGAGTTTATTCCCGTCTACGAGCGGCTGGCCGGGGCCTTTCCCGATCTTAAGATCGTGATGGAGCATATCACCACCGCCAAAGCGTTGGAGGCGCTGGAACGGCACGAAAACCTTTACGCCACCATTACCCTGCACCATCTTTACATCACCCTGGATGAGGTGGCGGGCGGGTTACTGCGTCCGCATCTGTTTTGTAAGCCCATCGCCAAGCGCCCCGAAGATCGTACCGCCCTGCGCCAAGCGGCTTTCAAGGCCCACCCGAAGGTGATGTTCGGCTCCGACTCGGCGCCGCACCCCAGGGAAGCCAAGGAGGCGCCCGGTTGCGCGGCGGGCGTCTTTACCGCGCCCGTGGCCCTGCCGGCGTTGGCGCAGATATTTGAAGAGCACGGTGCGTTGGAGAATTTGCAAGCCTTTGTCAGCGATAACGCCCGCCGTATTTACGGTATAAAACCGCCGGCTAAAAAGGTGACACTGCAAAAAAGCCCCATCCGCGTGCCCGCCGATTACGGTGAGGCGGTGGTGCCGATGTTCGCGGGCGAAGAGCTGGCTTGGAGCGTGGTGCGTGCCGGCTAAAGTCCTTCTGCTCGAGGATGACCGGCTCTTTGGCGAGACGCTGGTTGACTTTTTAGAAGGAGAGGGGTATGCGGTGGAGCACTTTCTCTCCGCCCGCCCCGCCGCCGAAAGAATTTACGAGAAGGGAGGGTTCGATCTCTATCTGTTGGATGTGAACGTGCCCGACATGAACGGGTTTGACCTTTTGCGTCAGCTCAGAGAGAGCGGAGACGAGACCCCCGCCATCTACATCACCTCGGCACGTGACAAGGCGGCACTGGCGGAAGGGTTTGGCAGTGGGGCGGATGATTATATGAAAAAACCGATTGACCTGGATGAGCTGATTTTGCGCATGGAAGCGCACCTGAGACGATTTGAGAAACCGGGTCGGGTGGAAGTGGGGGATTACCGTTTTGATATGGAGCGGCTGGTGCTTTATAAAGAGGATGAGCCGGTCAAACTTCCCAAAAAGATGGCCGAATTGCTGGGCCTTTTGCTCAAACACCGGGGAGAGGTGGTGAGCACCGAAGAGATTTTGTATGAACTCTACGGCGATGAGCGTCCCGCCAGCGGGGTGTTGCGGGTTTATATTAACAAGCTCAAACAGCTTTTTGGCAAAGAAGCCATTCAAAACATCCGGGGGGTCGGGTACTGTTTTGAAGCGTAGACAGACTCTTTTGGTTTTGACCTTCTATATGCTCACCTTCGTCGCCATGGCGGGGTTGATGTGGGTGGTGTTTGAGAATTTCGGTTACAGCAACGAGAATTTTGTTGTGGTACTTGCACTGCTACTGCCGCTTTCGGCCCTCTTTGGCTACATTCTCTCCAAGGCGGCGCTTGAGCCGCTCTTTATGACCAACGACATGCTTGACAGATTGCTCAAAGACACCCTCCATGAGCTCAACATTCCCCTCTCAACCGTCCTGGCCAACGTGGCCATGCTCAAACGGGGTGAGCGCGATGCCAAACGCCTGGTGAGGCTGGAGCGGATCGAAAAGGCCGCCGAACATCTGGGAGAGCTCTATGAGGATCTGGACTACTTTATCAAAAAAGAGATCGGTTCTGTTGAAAAAGAGACCTTTGCCCTGCATGAGGTGGTTGAGCGCAGTATACAAAAGGTTGACGGGATAAAAGGGGATATTTCGATACAATACTCTCCAAAAAAGCTCTATGTGCAAGCGGATGTGAGAGGGTGTCGCAAGTGTGTGGACAACCTTCTTTCCAACGCCGTCAAGTACAACCGGCCCGGCGGTTGGGTGCGCGTGGGTTTTGAGGGGGATTGGTTGGTAATTGAAGACAGCGGGATCGGGATGGATGAGGAGACCCTTTTTCATATTTTTGACCGTTACTACCAAAATGACCTGAGCGCTTCCGGGTACGGCATAGGCTTGCATATTGCCAAAACCTTTTGCGACGAGCACGGCATAAAGATCAAGATCGCCTCACGCAAGGGTAAGGGGACGACCTTCCGGCTCAATTTCGGGCCGGTGGTTGTACCAAACACGCAGAAGAAGGAAATAACGGCATGAACACCTCGCAAATGGCGGATTGGGTCGATTACGGGTTTATCGGGCTTTTGGGCCTGATGAGCGTGATTGCCCTCTGGCTGATTTTGGAACGCTACTTCTACTATCGCCATATCGATCTGCACAGCTTCCGCGAAAAGGAGGAGTTGGAGATCGCTTTGGGCGAGAATATGACCATGATCGCCTCCATCGGGGCCAACGCCCCGTTTATCGGTCTACTTGGAACGGTGATGGGCATTATGGTGACCTTTATTACCATCGGCCAGAGCGGCCTGGTGGAGACCAAGCAGATTATGGTGGGGTTGGCGTTGGCGCTCAAAACCACCGCCGGGGGGATTTTGGTGGCCATCCCCGTTATCTGGTTTTACAACCTCCTGGGACGCAAGGCCGAGATTCTGACGGCCCGCTGGGAGATGATGAAACGGCGGGGTGAAACAGGGTGACGGAGTGGGCGTGAAACTCAAAAAATTTGATCAGATCAACGTCTTGCCCTTTATTGACATTATGCTTGTTTTGCTGGTTATTGTGTTAACCAGCGCCTCGTTTGTGAGCAAAGGGACCATTCCGGTCAAACTGCCCGAAGCCGAAGGCACGACGCAGACGCCTTTGAAGATGACCCGCATTGTCATCGACGCGAAAGGCCGTCTCTATTTTGAGGGGAAACGGGTCGATTTCGGGGCGCTTAAAGAGGCGGTGTCGCGGCTTGATCCAAAAAAATCGCCCATTCTGATCCAAAGTGACGCCCGCAGTCAGTTTCAAAATTTCGTCAAGGTGATCGACCTGCTTAAGAGGCGGGGATTTGAGAACGTAAGTATTGAGACCAAACGGTGAGAGAAAAAGATGTTTGTAAGCAAAGAGTGTAAACATTATGAGACCCTTCGCCAAAGGCGGGGGGAGATGGAGACATTTAGGGGCTTTTTCCCCCGCCATAAAGAGCACTTCGCGACCCAATTTGTGCAGGAGATTCGCAAGCAGGGGCGCTTGTCGGGCGTCAAGGTGCGGGTAATATTGCCGCTGGTTTTGCAGGTGTACCGCTATTTGAGCGATTTTGACGCCGCCTTGCCCGAGACGGTGCTTAAAAACCTCTCCAAACTCAAAACCCTGGATGTCGAACCCGACCGCCTGATGCGAAAGCTTTTGACGTCGCTTTCATTGCGCTATCTGGATGATTACAAGGATGATCCCGAGCTCCTAGGCCACCTCTCTTTGCTGACCTTCTACTTTCAGGCGGTGGTTGATTGCGTGGAGAAAAAGATTCAGGGCGTAGAAAGTCGTCCCATCGGCTATGCGCCCATGCGCCGAGAAGAGATAGAGAGTGCCCTACACAAAGGGGCGACGGTGCGGCTTTTTAGTATCTACAAAGGGATACCCATTCGCTTTAAGGGGGTTGTCAAGCGCGTTGAAGAGGGCAGAGCGGAGTTGGTGGTACCCAAAGAGAAGGGGGTCGTGGCCGAGTGGGAGGGCCAGCTTGTCAAATATGACGACGAAAAAAACGACAAACGGGTCGTGGCGATGCGGGTGCGCCGGGTCGGCTATTCGCACAAGCACGCCTTTATTGAGGTGGACGGCTTTTCATGGACCGAAAACTTCCTCTCCCGCCGTAAATCGGTGCGGGTGATGATTGACAAACCCATCAAAGCCACCATCAAGTCGATCAACAAGCAGTTGGAGTTGGATGTGATCGATCTGTCGGTTCACGGCATCTGCCTGGAGGGCTCTATCGCGGGGGGATTGCCCTCGTCTGAGCACGTAGAGGTGGTGGTGCCCATTCCGCAGGAGGAGGGCAAAACCAGAAACCTGCGGATGCGAGGCGTTTTGCGTTATGTCTCTCAGCATGACGGTCTGCGGCGTCGGTACCATATTTTGCTCCATCACGACCCGCAAAAGGAGCAGATCATCGCCTCTTTTGTGGCCAGGGAGGAGATGCGACTGCTACGGGAGATCAAAGAGACGGCGGCAAACAAATGAGTCAAAGAGGGGGTGTGTTTGCCGGTGCGCTCTTTTTGTCGGCGGTGGCGTTGTGGGGCGCTTCGCAGGGGTGCAAAGGGTGCTCGGCGGGCAAACTGATGTTGCAGTGCGACTATTACGTGGCCCAAAAGGGCGATCTTGCGCGTCGGGACTTTTGCCGAGAGTACGCCAAAGTGGTGGATATCGACGGGGCGTCGGCCAAGGCGGCGTGGTACTACCTTTTGGCCGGTGACGCCGACAAAGCCTACGATTCAGCCCGTCGGGCCACGGCGATCGGTCAGCGCTACGCGGCCGGGTATGCGGCCATGGCCCTGGCGCTCAAAGGGGAGCTGGACAAAGCGCGACGGCAGATGAAAAAAGCGTTGGAGGCGCTGGGACGTTCCGACTATTTTGAGCGGGAATTAAAGGTGCTTTCACGCCTCTATCCCGCCGTGGCGTGGCGGGAACTTGCCGATTACTGACAGGCGTTGATAACGGAAGCCTCGTCGGGATAGAGGTAGATTTCGACCCGGCGGTTCATCGCCATATGGGCGGGGGTGTCGTTGGGTACGATCGGTTTGGAGAATGAACAGCCCCGCGCGTAAATGGTGTTGGTGACCTCCAGGCTTTTGAGCATATTGGCCACGTCCCACGCCCGGCGTTGGGAGAGTTTGAGGTTGTAGTCGTAACTGCCGCGGCTGTCGGTATGGCCCACGACCTGTACGATGGTGTCGGGATAGTTTTTGAGCACATCCACCAGTCGGGCGATCTTCTCTTTGGCCTGGGGTGTGGGTTCGGCCTTGTTCGTTTCAAACATCATGGCGCTTTTGAAAGTGATTTTGACATATCTGTCGGTTTTGGTGACAACGATATCCTGATGTTGTATGGCCTCCTGCTCGTTTTGGCTTACCGCCGTCTGCATGGAGTCGGCCACTTCCTGGGCCTGTTTGTCCAGACTGTAGCCGATCGCCCCGCCGACGACGGTGCCGACCGCGGCGCCGACCGCGGCGCCTTTGTTGCGGTTTCGGTGGTTGATTACCGCGCCGAGTACCGCGCCGGCCACCGCGCCGATGGCCGCCCCCTCGCCGGTCTTTTCGCCGCCGTTGGGCATCGGCTCTTTGGAGGCGCATCCGCCCATCATCAATGCGGCCGCCAGGGTAACGGCCAGGCTCTTTTTGGTTTGTGATCGCATCTTCTTCCTTTAATTTTGGTGATTTTTTGACGTGATTATAACAGCCCAATGTGAGTCCATTGCAAATTGGTTATAATCCACTATTCCAAAAAACGGGGACTGGGTGTGCAGATCGAGGCGATCAACGAGCTTTTAAACGACAAAAAACGCTTACTGACCGACATCTACTTTGAGTTACAGCGGCTTTTTGAGGAAAAATACGGGCCCGATACCGTGGTGCTGATGGAGGTGGGCACCTTTTTTGAGGTCTACGAGGTCAACAACGACGAGCTTAAAATCGGCAAGGCCAAAGAGATCGCCGAACTGCTCAATATCCAGCTGACGCGCAAAAACAAGACCATTCTGGAAAACTCCGTGGCCAACCCGCTGATGGCCGGCTTTCCTACCGTGTCGCTGGAGCGATACCTCTCAAGGATGGTGCAGAGTAACCGCTACACGGTGGTGCTGGTCCGCCAAAAAGGGGTACCGCCCAAGGTGAAGCGCTATATCGCCAATATCCTCTCTCCCGGTACCAATTTCGACTACCTGGTGGAGCCGACGGAAAACTATATTGTCAGCCTGATTATCGATGTCAACAAGGGGATCTACTCCTGCGGGTACGCCGCCATTGACGTCAGTACCGGCAAGACGTGGCTCAATGAGGTGCACGGTACGCGAGAAGACAAAACCTACGCGCTGGACGAGATTTTCAACCAGCTTCAATCCTACCATACCGCCGAATTGCTTTTAACCCTCAACGACGCCTCCATCGACCCGGAGTGGGTGGTGCGGTATCTGGAGATCGAGGGGCACATCCGTTGGACGCTGGGGCATACCCGCCACAAGATCGCTTACCAAAACGAGCTCTTTGCCAACGTCTACGCCATCCGCTCCTTTTTAAGCCCCATCGAGTACCTGGATCTGGAGCGCTACCCTTACGCCAGTGAGTCCCTCTCGCTTCTGATCGATTTTATTATCGAACACGACGCGGCGCTGATTGAGAAGATGGACCGTCCCCGCTTTTTGGGCGGACGGCGCTATATGTACCTGGGCAACAACGCCCTTGAACAGCTCAATATCATCAGCCGTGACCCGGACGAGATGACGCTTTTAAAGCTTATTGATCTAAGCGCCACGGCCATCGGCAAGCGGCTTTTCAAAGAGCGCCTGCTCAATCCCATTTGCGACCCCAAGGAGCTTAAGCGCCGCTACGATCTGGCCGAGACGGTGATGGACCATACCCAAAGTTTTAGCAATACCCTCAAAGAGGTGTATGACCTTGAGCGGATTTTGCGGCGGATCCGTCTGGGCAAACTCCACCCTTTCGAGCTGGTCTATTTGCATGACTCATTAAAGGCTCTGGAAGGGTTGGTCTGGGAGGCCAAAGGGGTCGGCGTGGAAGTAGACGAGGATCTGCGGGTGCGCATTGAGGGGTTTGTGCGTGAACTTGAGCGCACCTTCGTGCTTGAGGAGTGCGCCAAGTATCGGCGGGATCAGATTGAGAGCAATATTTTTCAGCCCGGCATCAACCTCTTTGTCGACCAGGTTGTGGAGGAGAATGACAAAGAGTTGCAAAAGCTGGAGCAGATTCGGCTTCATATTGAGAACTTTTTCGACCTGGCCGACGAGGAGACGCAGTATGTCACCGTCGGTTGGCTGGAGAGCGAGGGGTATTATCTACAGATGACCCGCACCCGTTTCGGGTTGATCGAAAAGGGGTTGATGGAGAGTTTTCTCCTGCTGGACGGCAAACACTATTTCCTCAAAGATTTTACCTACAAAAAGCTCAAAAACAGCGTCAAGATCACCGCCGGGGTGATTGAGAGTATCTCCCGCCGGGTCATGGCCAATCAGGCCCGGATCGTGGCGCTGGTGAAGCAGAGTTACGGGGAGTCGCTGGAATTACTGGAGCGGCGCTACGCCCAGCTGTTAGAGCAGATTATCGCCTTTGTGGGGCAGATTGACGTAGCCATCGCCACCGCCCTGGCCGCTACGCGCTACAACTATGTGCGTCCCGAGATTCTGGAAGCGGACGAGAAGAGCCAGACCCTGGAGTTCGTGGGGTTGCGTCATCCGCTGATTGAGTCAAGGGAAGAGAACGGCATCTACATTCCCAACGACCTGCTCATGGGCGATCTGCCCGAAACGGTTGAACACGACCATGTGACGCTGGAGGCCAGTGACGGCAAACCGGTGCGGGGGGTACTGCTTTACGGCATCAACGCCAGCGGCAAGAGCTCTTTGATGAAGAGCGTAGGCATGGCGGTTATTATGGCCCAGGCGGGCTTTTTTGTCCCCGCCGTGACGATGCGTTTTCATCTCTTTGACAAGCTCTTTACCCGAATCGTGAGCAAAGACAACCTTTACAAGGGTTTAAGCACCTTCGCTATTGAGATGATGGAGCTTAAAAACATCTTCAATCGTGCCGATCGCAAATCGCTGGTGTTGGGTGATGAGATCAGCCACGGTACCGAGACCGAATCGGCACTGGCCATCGTGGCCAGCGCCGTCAAGCGGCTTTATGATCTTGGCAGTCTCTTTATTGTGGCCACCCACCTGCACAAGCTGACCATTCTAAAAACCGTCAATACCCTGGAGGGGGTGGTCTTTTTGCACCTGGGCGTAACCTACGATGAAAAGAGCGATACCCTCATCTACAATCGCAAACTCTCTCCCGGCGCGGGCAGTACCCGTTACGGCCTGGAGTTTGCCAAATCACTGCATATGGATAAGGCGTTTATCGAAACCGCTTTTGCCATTCGCGAGTCGCTGGGAGAAGCCAGTGACGCGCTCAAAGCGTTGAGAAAAAAGAAGCGGAGCCGCTATCACAAAGATCTCTACCTCTCCACCTGCGCCCTGTGCGGCGCGCCGGTGGAGGAGGTGCACCATATTGCTCCCAAAGCCGAGGCGGACGAGAGGGGAAAGATTGGCCATTTTCACGCCAACCACCGCTACAACCTCATTCCGCTGTGCAAAAAACATCACCGTATGGTGCATGAGGGCAAAGTGATTATCCAGGGATTTGTCATGACCGACGGGGGATTGCAGTTGCGTTACAGCGAAAATGATGTATAATCTTTGCTCATAAAGAATTTGAAAGCCAATCAAGGAGAGAGTATGCAACTGCCTGCCATTGACATTCCGGTACAGATTCCCTTTGACGTACCGGTGATGATCCACCCTGTTGTCGTCCATTTTGCGATTGTTCTGCCGGTGATTGCCCTGTTGCTGGAGCTGGTCAACTTCAAATCCCGTAACCGCGCGATCAGCCTGACTTCGCTCTTTCTTATTACCCTGACCATGCTGGTGGTGGCCGCCGCGTGGCTGACCGGTAAGGCCGACGGTTCCCACGCCGCCGCCATGCTGAGCGCCGGCGCCAAAGAGGAGCTGGCCGAGCACAAACTCATTGGAACCTACCTGGTCTACGCGTCCGCGGCGCTCTTTGTCTTCAAACTGCTGGCCATGATGATTCGCGCCAACTGGATGCGCGATATTTTCCTGATTTTGATGCTGGTCTACGTAGGCGCCACCTTCAAACAGGGTAAAGACGGCGGCGAGCTGGTGTATGAGTACGGCGTGAACGTCGAAGCTGTGCAATCGTCTGCCGGTGCGCCCGAGAGTGAAGCGGAGACGGAAACGAAAGCCTCAGCGTCGGCAGAAGCCGAACAACCCGCTGTCGAAGCGCCCCAAAGCGCCGAGGCCAGTTCCGCGGATGAGACGGAGAGTCAAAACGAAGCGCCTGCTGTCGAGTCTGCGCAAAAGAGTGTGAACGAGACGGTCGAAGCGGTCAAAGAGAGCGCGAACGAAGCGGTAGAATCTGCCAAAGAGGGCGCGAATGAGGCGGTTGAGGCGGTTCAACAGAGTGCCCAGGAGGCGGTAGAGTCCGCTAGCGAAACAGCCAAGCAGACCGTAGAGGGTGTTCAGGAGAGTGCCAACGAGGCGGCCGAAGCCGCCCAGGAGGGTGCCGATAAAGCGGTAGAAAGCGCCCATGAAGCTCTCCAAAACGCCGCTGAGGCGGCTAAAGAGGCGGGTGCCGAAGCGGAAGAAACCGCGCACTGATGGCGCCCAAGCGCCCCTTGCCCTTTATCCTGCCCGCCTCACTGCACGAGGGGGCCAGGAACAGAGTGCTTAAACGCCACAAAATCAAACCCTCCAATATCGCCCGTCGCTACGAAGCGGACGGGTCTATCCTTTATATTCCCACCAAAAAGAGCTTTTTCAACCTGCCCAAAGAGATGATTCCCTCCCGAGAAAAGGAGCGGCGTATTCGCCTCATTGACGAGACCATTGCCGAGTACAAGGCGATGGTGGAGACCGAACGGCGGGCGGAGATGGCGGCGCAAAAAGCGGAGATCGCGTCGATGAGCGGGCCGGAGCGGGAGTTTTTCGGCCGGGCGGTGCTGGGGCTTAAAGGGCGCGGTGTCGGGCGGCGTTTTGAGCTTTGGGTGGTGCGTTTTGGCAGGGATAGAGCTATTGAGACGGAGATTTCCGGCGGCGACCTGGTGCTTGTGAGCCGGGGCGAGCCCCTTAAAAGCGATCTGACCGGTACGGTGATGGGGGTGGCGAAACAGTACGTTGAAGTGGCTTTTGAACAACGCCCGCCCCGGTGGATCAAAGAGGGCGGGGTGCGGCTGGATCTGTATGTCAATGACGTGACGTTTAAACGGATGGAAGCCAACCTGGAGGCACTGCGCCACGCCGGGGGGGAGACGGGGCGAATGCGGGACATTCTCTTTGGGCTTGAGAGTGCCTGCGCGCCGGCGGCCGTCACTTTTACGCCGCAAAACGGCTTGCTCAACGCCGCCCAGAAGCGTGCCGTGGCGGGGGCGCTGGGGTGTCGGGATATAGCACTGATACACGGCCCGCCGGGCACGGGCAAGACCACCACGCTGATCGAGGCGATCGTGCAGTTTATCGGGCAGGGCAAACGGGTGCTGGCAAGCGCCGACTCCAACGTGGCGGTGGACAATATGCTCAGGGCCCTGATCGAAAAGGAGGGGCTTAAAGTGGTGCGGGTGGGGCATCCGGCCAGAATTGACGAAAAGCTTGGGGCCTACTCGCTTTTACATCTGGCATCCCAGGATCCCAGGGCCAAACAGGTGCGTGCCATGCTGGAGGAGGCCAACGCCCTGGTGGAGGCCCGCAACGCCCACAGCAAGCCTACCCCCGCCAGGTTACGCGGCATGAGTCGTGAGCAGGTGCGCCGTCTGGCCAAAGAGGGGCGAAGTATGCGGGGGGTGGACGCCAAAACGATCGCCTCCATGGCCCGGTGGATTGAAGAGGATGAGAAAGTGACCCGCTTTTTCGAGGCGATTCGTGAGCTGGAGCGCGCCATAGAGCAAGAGATTCTGGAGGGGGCCGACGTGGTGCTTGCCACCAACGGGATGATCGGATCAGAGAGCATGGAGGGGTTACGCTTTGACGTGGCGGCGGTGGACGAGGCGGGCCAGCAGATTCTGCCCTCCACCCTCATGGCCCTTGCCCGCGCGCCGATAGGTGTGTTGGCGGGCGATCACAGGCAGTTGCCCCCCACGGTGCTCAGCAACCTGCCGGAGCTTGAGGTGTCGCTTTTTGAGCGGTTGAAAGCGCGTCGTGACGTCACCTCCTTTTTGCTCGATACCCAGTACCGGATGCACGAAACCATTATGGACTTTCCCAACCGCCTGATGTACGGCGGGGCGCTCAGGGCCCACGAGAGCGTGGCCAAATATACCCTGAAGACCCTGGCGAAACTGCCGGCTCCTTTATGCGCCGATAGGCCCGTTGTCTTTGTGGATACGGGCAGGGGCGAAGAGCGAAAGGGTGATCGTACCGCCTCTTATGAAAACGTCACGGAAGCGGAGCTTATAACCGAATGGGTGGCGTCACTGACAACGGCCGGGGTGGCGTCGGACGCGATTGGGGTGATTACCCCCTACCGGGCGCAGGTGAAGCGTATGAAAAGATTGCTTGAAGAGAAAGACCTGTCTGTAGAGGTCAAGAGTGTCGACGGCTTTCAGGGGCGGGAGAAAGAGGTGATATTCATCTCTTTGGTGCGCTCCAACGAGGAAGGAAACGTGGGCTTTTTGAAAGATGCCAGGCGCCTCAATGTCGCCATGACCCGCGCCCGCGCCAAGCTTGTGATGGTCGGCGACCTGAAGACGCTCAAGCAGTGCTATCCTTTCGACAGACTGGCGCTATGGCTAAAGGAGAAAGGCGCGCTTTACGAACCGGAAGCGGCACACGTGTATGCCGGAACGGAATAGCGCAGGGGCTTATGGCTCTTTTTGTCGTAAACGACGATAATACCGTTGTCTTGAGTGATGACGTAA
>JAMOMS010000251.1 GCA_027067015.1 Campylobacterales bacterium
CGATCACCTTCTTCTTCGCGTGGCCAAACGTCAGCGCCCGCAGTGCCGTCTCGATCCCTTCGCCGATGGCCGTGCTCTCCCCGGCAATGCCCACGTCCACCATCTTGAGCACCTCTTTCAGCGCCGGCAGATCATAGGTGACGGGCGAGGCCGGGTAGGCGAAGGTGCCAAACATCACCAAACCGATGTTGTCATCAAAACGCCGATCTAAAAATCGATTGACCATCTCAATCAAAAGGTCAAATTTGCGCTTACCTTTTCGCGCTCTGTCAAACCCCGACTCCGCCATCGACCCACTGGTATCAAGCACCAATACCAAGTCCCGCCCTTTCCGCTCCTGCGCCGCCAGCCGGTCATACCGAATGGGCGACGCCAACGCCGTGACAAAGAGCGTATAAACCAGCGCGAAAAATAGCGGCTCCTTCCCAAAAGAAAAGGGCGCGCGCCTGATGTGTAAGACCCCGGGAAAATAGAGCGTAAGCGCCTCCGCCGGACAACGCCAAAAACAGGGCACAAGCACTAACAGCACAAAAACCCAAGGGTGCTCAAATAAGAAATTCAGATGATTTCCTTCAGTTGTTTTTATCAGATTTTTTTATTATTAATTGTAGCATATATAAAGAAGATTGCACTACTTTTACATTCAGTGACCCTCTCGCAAAATAGAGCGAAAGAGCCGGCTTATCAACTCAATACACCACACACTTCGTATGATCCTTATTCCAAAGCACCCTGTTGGCCCTGTAGCACTCTTGCGGTATGACCGGTTTGGATATCGCTCTTTTCTTGAGCGGTGGGAGGGTGGTGATGATGCGGCGGCCGTCCTCTGTGGTTACAATCACTTTGTAGCTTGTTTGCCCTTTGGCGATTGAGCCGTTGTCCTGAATATGGATGTTCAAATATGTCTGTGCCGTCATGCTCTCCCAGCGGATGGAGCCGTCTTTGCGGTTAAGGCATTTGCCCAAACGCGTCACGCCCGCCAACCACAAGCCGTTACCGGGTATCGTATCCCATACCGAAAACTGCCCGTCGATGTTGCGTATCTCGATACCGGTAATCACCCCGCGGATACTGTAAAGATCCAGCCGTATCACGCAGTCGGGTCTGCCGTCACCGACCGGTCGTTCGGAGCGCCCCACCCTATCACCCTGGCCGCGACAACCTCTCCATCGGGCCGTGGCGGAGGCGAGTTCATCCCGTACGCCGTATCGGCCCGAAGCGCTACCGCCGCGCACGCCATGTGAGACAAGTTTTATCGTGTCGATAAACGCGTATTCGTTATACCAGCCGTTGGCTTCGATATCCACTTCCAGTTCAAAGGGTCCTTTTTTATTCACCAAAACATCGAATTCATGCCACCTCTTGCCGTCGACGACATGGGAAAAGATCTTTCGACCGTCAACACGCACGACCAGCCTGAAATCACCGTTTTGATGACCCGCTACACGGATGGAAAGCTTTTTGACCATGCCGTTGCGGATCTCTCTTTTCAATACCGCCGGGCGATCCTTTGCTGTCGGATGCAGATAGAGCACCGCGCCGTGAGCCCCTTTGGGCGGCTTGGCCACCCCTACCTCTTTGGCGGGCCTGTACCATCCAAACCTCTTATCCGTTCCCAGAATTTTTCCGACCCTACCGTCCGGTCCCATCGGCAACGAAGCGATCGTCCACCCTCTAAACCACGCCTCCGCCAGTGACGCGTTCTCTATACCTCTCTCCAAGTGAGAGGCTTTGACGCCCGACACCATCCCTTTGCGTCTAACCGGTCGGGGTATGGCGTTTTTGAGCCAGCAACGCGCCCGTTTGCCCTGAACGCCCGGCGGCACATAGGTCCATGCCCGGCATTGGGCCTCTTTTTCGCAGGTTTGTCGGCAGATTGTCGGATCGGGGCTCTTCATCTTGAACCAGCGGTAATCGAGCCCCGGGCGATCATATCCGTACTCCATATTCGATGTACCCCCTCCCCCGGGAGGAAGCGCCGCACCACCCCGCGGGCCTGACTCACCGTTTGTCGAAATGTCACGGCCGGCGCCGCCGGTCGTCTCTTTGCCGCCTTTTTTATCACCGCCTTTCGTCTCTTGCGTATCGCCGGTGCCCTGCGTTTCGCTTTCGCCGCCGGTTACATCCACCGTGGCGCTGTTACCATCCCCTGTCGCGGGCGGTTGCGCCGTTTTTTCGCGTACCCGCATCGTCACACGCTCCCGGCACCGTCCGCCGCGGCCGTCATCGCCCGTTACCGTCAGTCGGTATCGGCCCGCTTTGGGCCACTGCACTATCACCTTACGCCCTTGGGGGGTACGGTTGGAGGATCCCGCAATCTGCCAGCGGTAGGTGACGGCGTCACCGTCGGCGTCTCCCGGCGTCCACAAAACATACCACGCCCCCGCTTCCGCCTCTTCGGGCAGGTTGATCACCTCACAGGAGGGGTTGTGATTTTCTCTTTTTGTCCCGCCGACTTTCCCGCCGGGGCGGGAGACATCCGCTACCTTGGGTAGGTGTTTGCATGTAAGATCATACAGCCCGGCTTTGAGATAGACATTGCCGCTCACCCCGACCGAGACGCTTTTGGAAGGGTCATATTTGGAGAGGTAGGCGCTACACACCTTTCTATCGGCCGTCTGCCAGCGAAAACGCACGCCATAATAGTAGATCCGTACCGGCGCCATCTCCTCCACCCCTTTGCTTTGGGGTACGGTACCGCTGTAGATGAGCCTTCCCTTCGCGCCGTAACGGGTAAATTCCATGCCGTACACCCGGTAGCGCATGGCCCCGTAGGAATCCACATAAAACAGATACCCCGTGTTGTATCCGTCGCTTTGGGGGGCGGTGATCATGGGCCAGGCTTTTTGCACATCGCTAATAGTATGGACGATTTTCCAATCGCTCCACTTGCCCAGACCCCCGATGAAGTAGCTCATATAGACCTTCAGTTTTCGGCCCTCCAAAAC
>JAMOMS010000252.1 GCA_027067015.1 Campylobacterales bacterium
GCCTCTTCAATGGTAAATCCGCTCACATTCGCTCCTTCTAAAATATCTGGGTCATCCAGTGCCACCACCGGGAGAGTTTGGTTCCAACACCCTCCTGGGTTTCGGGTACGGTCGCCAACGTCTCCTTGATGTCACTTTCGCTCATCGGTTTTTGGGTCTCTTTTAAACTCGTCTCATCCGAGGTCAACGAGGCGGGTTGCGCCTCTCCCTCACTGAGAATCGCGTCGGAATGCTCTTTTCGGTGGAGCATTTTGCGGTTGGAGTCTATTTCATATAATGTATAACGCCCCGCGCTGTAACCCAGCAGTCCCATCAGGGTGCTGTATCGGGGATCGTTCAAGGCAGAAAAATCGCCTTCAGCCGGATTGGGACGGGCGATACGCACCGGAATATTGTTAAAGATGGCCATGGCCATCTCCCGGATCCCTTCGAGTTTGGTCATGCCGCCGGTCAGGATGATACCCGCGCCGATCTGATCTTTCAAACCGCTTTTTTCCAGCTCTTTGGCCAGAATCATCAACGTCTCCTGCACACGGGCCTGAATGACGCTGTAGACAATCTCCAAAGAGACCTCTTGCGTGGCTTTGTCATCCCCGATCATGGGTATTTCAATCAGGTCGGTTGAGGGGTTTTTCAGACTGCCAAACTCCAGTTTTATCTTCTCGGCCACATTGAGCGGCGTATGAAGGGCCATGGAGAGGTCGTTGGTGATGTGGTTGGAGCCGACCGCCAGAAAGGAGTTATAGCGGATAGAGTTGCCGGTGTGAATCACCATGTCGCACGTGGAGCCTCCCATGTCAATCACGCAAGCCCCCAACTCCTTTTCGTCCGAGTTGAGAACGGCGATGGCGGAAGCGTAGCCCGAAAGCACCACGTTCTCAATTTCCAGGCCCGCCGACTTGACCGCCTTTTTGAGGTTATTGAGGCTCGATTTTTGGGTGGTGATAATGTGGGTGTCTACCTCCAGCCGGCCCGCGTTCATACCGATGGGATCTTCTATAAACTCCTGATCATCCACCGTAAAATTGTAGGGTAAAACGTGCAGTACCTCATATTCGTTGGGGATGTTGGCGTTATAGAGGGCCGTGTCCATAACCCGTTTGATCTCGTGAATGCCGATCTCCCTTTCGGGAACATTGACAATGCCCGTACTGCCGACAGAACGGGTGTAGGCGCCGGACATGGAGATAACGGCTCTTTTGATGTCGGTGCCGGCAACCCGTTGGGCGTCGGCGACTGCGTGCTTGACCGCGCGGGTTGTCAACTCAATGTTGGTGATGGTGCCTTTGCGAACACCTTGGGATTTTGCCATGCCGGATCCAAGTATATGCAGTGTGTCGCCACGGTATTCCGCCACGGCGGCCGTGACCTTGATGGACCCGATGTCAATGGCAAGAATCGGTCGGCTCACTGGTTTTCCTTTAGGAAAATTTCAATCGGATACTTCTGCTCCAGCCGTTTGATCAGCCCGTTTTGCAACAGCGCGGTTTTGAGTTTTGCGCTGTTTTTGGAAATGAGCGTGTCAAACTTTGACAGTTTGTCATTGTCAAGCAATTGCTGTTCCACGATCTCATAAGCAATCGCTTTTTCACCCAAAACAACGGCGTTGCGTTTTTTGTCGCTTGCAAACAGCTCTTCCAGGAAGCGGGCCGTTTCCTCTTTGTCAAGCCCGGGAACGGCTGTCAAACTGTCACGTGTCACCCAGTCGGTGCTCTTGGCGTCTTGGAGGTTTTTGGCAGACGCTTTGGCCGTCTCTTCCAGCTTTTTGGTTCGCTCCTGTCGAAGGTAGTCGGCTTTGACATCGTTATATGCCTCTTCAAAGGCTTTGGGTTTGGGGAGGTCGATCTTTTCAACCTTGACAATCAGGTAGCGGCCCTCAACCACTTTGGGCTTGAGGGTGGTACCCGGCACGGCGCTTTTGACGGCGGCCCACACATCGGGGGTCAACAGCGGGTCTCCTTCGTCAACCGTTTTGACGCTTTGGGGTTTTCGACGTCCCTTTTTAAGATCAATATAGGCAAGTTGCGCCTTTTTCTTGGCGTGTTTAAGAGCGACCGCTTCGGCGACGCGCTCTTTGACCTTTTCGAGGGGTAGAATCTCACCCTTGGCATCGGTGAAGTCGGTGCGGTGCGCTTTGTAGTAGTCGGCTATCTCGCTCTCTTCAGCGTTGCCTTTTTGGGGGGCGACCCAAAGCAGTGCGAGGGTATAGCGGGTGGGTGTCATGTAGCTGTTTTTGTGCGCTTCCCAGAACTTTTTCAGGGCGGCATCATCGGCGCTGACGGCGATATCGGAAGCTTTGAAGAACTTGTAGCGGAGTTTGTCGGCCACAAAGAGCGCCGCGCCCACCGCCTCTTTCTCCAGGGCCACGGGGGCAGGAGAAAGAAGCGAGAGGGTCTTTTTGAGCAGGAGCTCTTTTTTCAGGTTGGCCTCAAAGCTTTTGGGCTTTAGGCGCATCCCCTGCAAAACGGCCAGGTAGGTGGCTTTGTCGAATGTGCCGTTTTTCTGGAACGCGGGAATGGAAAAGATCGCCTTTTGCACCTCTTCGTCGGTGACGATGATGCCGTGCTCTTTGGCGAAGTTCTCAATAAGGGCCTGGTAGACAAGCGACTGAAGCACCTGCTTTTGCAGGCCGAGTTTTTTGGCGGTCGCCTCGTCCAGACTGCCGCCCAGCATCCGGTTGTACTGCTCATAGGTGTTGCGGTAGGCCTGTTGGAAAGATTCGACGGAGATCTCCACGTCGCCGACCTTGGCGACGTTGTTGCTCATACTGCCGTATTGGTAGGTGCCCCAGCCGACAAAGCCGGCCCCGACAAACGCGATGGTGCTGATCCAGATGGTGACAACCAGGTATTTGCGGTGCTTTTGCATCCAGGTGATCATATGGCCTGCCTTTACTCAAGTTCGGGTTATGAGAAAATCTTTTACAAAATCGTGTATAATTATTTAACTGATTTTATTGAAAACGATATTAATTTCGCATTAAACCAAAGCGCTCCAGCACCGAATTTTCCGTGTGTTTCACGTTTGTTTACAAAATGTCAAAAAGGTTGACACCCTGTCAGCTACCGGAGGGAGAAAAAGATGACCAATCAGGCGATGGCCCAGCGGGATCTGGCCCATATCTGGCACCCCTGTACCCAGATGAAAGATCATGAAAACCTGCCGTTGATTCCGGTCAAAAAGGGTGAGGGCGTTTGGCTGGAGGATTTTGAGGGGCGCCGTTTTATTGACGGCATCAGCAGTTGGTGGGTCAATCTGTTTGGTCACGCAAATACATATATAACAACAAAACTTGCCGAACAGGCGGCTACCCTGGAGCACGTTTTGCTGGCGGGATTTACCCATGAGCCGGCGGTGAGGCTGGCCGAGCGCCTCTGCGCCCTGGCGCCGGAGGGGCTTGAGAAGCTCTTTTTCGCCGACAACGGTTCCAGCGCCGTGGAGATCGCGTTGAAGATGAGCTACCACGCCCATCTCAATGCCGGCGAGGCGCGGCCCTGGTTTTTGTCGCTGAGCAACAGTTACCACGGTGAGACCATCGGCGCCTTGTCGGTGGGGGATGTGGCGCTTTACAAAAAGACCTACGAGCCTATTTTGATCCGCAACCTGCAAACCCCGGTCCCCAAGGGGCCCACCGAGGCGGACGCGCGAGAGGCTGTGGAGGCGCTGGAAGCGGTTTTAAAACGTCGTGGAGAGGAAATCGCCGCGCTGATTGTGGAGCCGTTGGTGCAGTGTGCCGGCAATATGCATATGTACCATCCCCTTTTCCTTACGCTGGCCAAAGAGGCGTGCGGGCGCTGGGGCGTGCACTTTATTGCCGACGAGATCGCCGTGGGATTTGGGCGAACCGGTACGATGTTTGCCTGCGAGCAGGCGAATGTACGGCCCGATTTTCTCTGTCTCTCCAAAGGGTTGACCGGCGGTTTTATGCCGATGGCCGTGGTGTTGACCACCGATGAGATATACGGCCGTTTTTATTGCGATTACCTGGAACAGAAGGCCTTTTTGCACTCCCACAGCTATAGCGGCAACCCGCTGGGATGCGCCTGCGCCAACGCCGTGCTGGATCTGTTTGAGCAAAGCGACGTTTTGGGCAAAAACGCCAAAAAAGGTGAGAAAATGGACGGGTGGTTGAGCCGTTTTGCCGATTTGCCGGGGGTGGTGAATGTGCGCCGAAAAGGGATGATCGCAGGGTTTGATTTGGAAGGGTTTGGGCCGGAAGATCGGGTGAATTTGAAGATTTTTCAAAAATCGCTGGGACGCGGGGCGTTTGTTCGGCCCCTGGGGAACACGGTCTATTTTATGCCGCCCTACGTCATAACCGACGGCGAGCTTGAGACGTTGATGGGCGCCGTGTATGAGAGCGTGCGGGAAGTGGTGGTATAATGGCGTCAAAAAAGAGGGACGCGTTGCAGACACCCCACATTCCCGTTTTGCTCCAGGAAACCCTGCGATGTTACGAGACCATGAGCCCCAACGGGCTCTTTATCGACGCGACGTTGGGGTACGGCGGGCACAGCGAGGCGATTTTGCGCCGGTTTGAAAATATCCGGCTTATCGGTATAGACCGTGACCCGGAGGCGATCGCTTTTTCGACCCGCAGACTCGCCCCTTTCAAAGCGCGTTTTAGCGCGGTGCGGGGCGCCTTTTCGGACGTGTTGCCCGATCTTTTGGCCAAGGAGCGTGACGTATGCGGTCTGTTGGCCGATTTTGGCGTCTCCTCACTGCAGTTAGACAAAAAGGAGCGGGGATTCAGCTTTGAGTCGGACAATCTGGATATGCGCATGGACCCCGATGCCCCTTTGACGGCTTATGATGTGGTCAACGGCTATGACGCGGAAGCGTTGGGGCGGATCTTTAGGGAGTACGGCGAGAGCAGGGCGTGGCGCAGGGCTGTTGAGGCGGTATTAGAGGCCAGGAAAAAGGGGGCCATCGAAAGCGGGAAGGCGTTGTCTGAGATTTTGGGCAAAGTTCTGCCCCGTAAAGGCAAGACCAACCCCGCCACGCCGCTCTTTCAGGCTATACGTATTGAAGTCAACGACGAGCTGGGCGAGATTACCCGCCTGCTGGATGTGCTGGAAGCGCAACCGCCCAAAGGGGCCGTGGTGGGGCTTATAACGTTTCACTCCCTTGAAGACAGGCTGGTCAAACAGCGTTTTAAAAAGTGGGCCCAAAGCTGTATCTGCCCGCCCGGCGTGCCCCGTTGCGTGTGCGGCAACAACCATGCCCTGGGGGAACTGCCGGTCAAAAAGCCCCTTACGGCAACGGCGGAAGAGCTGGAAAACAACCCAAGAAGCC
Source organism: Campylobacterales bacterium (assembly GCA_027067015.1). Lineage (GTDB taxonomy): Bacteria > Campylobacterota > Campylobacteria > Campylobacterales > Hydrogenimonadaceae > Hydrogenimonas. Next base: position 5,296 of record JAMOMS010000252.1, read on the forward strand.
GAAGCGCCAAACTGCGTTGTTTCAAGTTTTTCAAGGAGGCAAGAGCGTGAACCGTCTATACGGGAAAAGAGGGGTTGTCACATCATCTGATGAGAAGCGCCAACTCTTTGAGGGGTTACGTCAAAAAGAGGACCCCACAGCCCAGTGGCACTTTTTTTTGTTGGTGATGATTGTGGTGGCGATCGTACTGCTATTGGTTCTGCCCAAAATCTATCTACGCAACGCCATCTATTATGAAAGCCGGGCTATCGACCGCCTTCAGACCCAATACGGGGCGCTGATGGAAGAGAACCGTCTTTTAAGCAGGCGGGTTGAGTCGCTGAAGGTTAAAAACCAGATTTTGGATACCATCTACTTTAACCGTATTCGTTGAAACTCTTTTAACTTATAATAAATACAAAAAAAGCGTAGATCGGTCGGCCCTTTGAAGCCTAAAAGATAAGAGGGCGTTTATATATAAGCAAAATAGAATAACCTCTTCAGTAATTTATATTTTTTATAGTCCGATTTTTAAAAAAAGGGGAAATTACGGTAAAAAACCCCTGATTAAGTTTTCGTTTAAACCGGTACAAACTATAATGAGTTGACTTGATATTACCAAAGGAGAAGAGATGGCAAAAATCGTCATACTCGGCGCCGGTGTCTCCGGGCATACGGCCGCCACGTTTTTGCGTGACTGGCTCGGTAAAGAGCACGAAGTCATTGTCGTGACCCCCAACAGTAAATGGAACTGGATCCCCTCCAACATCTGGGTGGGCGTGGGCCAGATGAGCAAAGAGGATGTGGTCTTTGAGCTGGCGCCGGTCTATGAGAAGATCGGTATTGATTACCGCCAGGCCAAAGCGGTGTCGATTCATCCCGAAGGGGGCGAAAACGAAGAGAAGCCTTACGTAACGGTCGAATATACCGGCCAGGGTAAAGAGGGGCAGACCGAAACCATTACCTATGACTATCTCATTAACGCCACCGGGCCCAAGCTCAACTTTGACGCCACGCCGGGTCTTGGCAACGGCAAGGGCGGACTGGGCGACTATACGGTTTCCGTTTGTACCGCCGACCACGCCGTTCACGCCAACGAAGAACTGCAAAAGGTGATCGCCAAGATGAAGGCGGGAGAGAAGCAAAAACTTGTTATCGGTACCGGCCACGGTATGTGTACCTGCCAGGGCGCGGCGTTTGAGTATATCTTCAACATCGACCACGAACTGCGCAAAGCGG
>JAMOMS010000253.1 GCA_027067015.1 Campylobacterales bacterium
TGGAAGTGCCCGAGTATGTCACCGTCATGACAGACGAGGATATTATCAAAACCGTTCAATACCTCATTCGCGTCAAAAACGGACGGGGTCATATCGACGACCGTGACCACCTGGGTAACCGCCGGATTCGCGCCATTGGGGAACTGTTGGGCAATGAACTGCAAACGGGCCTTATCAAGATGCAAAAGGCGATCCGCGACAAGATGACCACCATGAGCGGCAACCTGGACGAGCTGATGCCCCATGACCTGATCAACTCCAAGATGATCACCAACACCATTTTGGAATTCTTTACCAGCGGCCAGCTCAGCCAGTTTATGGACCAGACCAACCCCCTTTCGGAAGTAACCCACAAGCGGCGGCTTTCGGCTTTGGGAGAGGGCGGTCTGGTCAAGGAACGCGCGGGCTTTGAGGTGCGTGACGTTCACCCCACCCACTACGGCCGTATCTGTCCCATCGAGACGCCGGAAGGTCAGAACATCGGTCTGATCAACACCCTGGCCTCCTATGCCAAAGTCAATGACCTGGGATTCATTGAAGCGCCCTACAAAAAGGTCGAAAACGGTAAAGTGTTGGATGAAGTGGTCTACATGACCGCCACCCAGGAAGAGGGGCTTACCATCGCGCCCGCTTCGACAAAACTGGATGAAGAGGGCAATATTGTCGAAGACCTGATCGAGGCGCGCCGCGACGGCGAGATCATTCTGGTCGATCGCAACGAGGTCAACTACATCGACCTGAGCCCCCTGATGGTTGTGGGTGTGGCCGCCAGCCTCATTCCCTTCCTTGAGCATGACGACGCCAACCGGGCCCTGATGGGATCAAACATGCAACGCCAGGGTGTGCCCCTGCTCAAATCCGACGCGCCGATCGTGGGTACGGGTGTGGAGAAGCTGATCGCCAGAGACGCGTGGGTGAGCATCAAGGCCAAACGCGGCGGCGTGGTGGAGAAAGTGGACGCCAAGAACATCTACATCATGGGCGAGGATGAGAACGGCGCCTTTATCGACCACTACAGCCTGCAAAAGAATATGCGCACCAACCAAAACACCACCTTTACCCAGCGCCCCATCGTCAAAAAGGGTGACAGGGTCGAGGCAGGTCAGGTGATCGCTGACGGGCCGAATATGGACAACGGCGAGCTGGCCATCGGTAAAAACGTGATGGTCGCCTTTATGCCCTGGAACGGGTATAACTTCGAGGACGCCATTATCGTCAGCGAGAAGTTGATTCGTGACGACACCTTCACCTCCGTCCATATCTACGAAAAAGAGGTGGAGGCCCGCGAGCTCAAGCACGGCGTGGAAGAGATCACCCGTGACATTCCCAACGTGCGGGAAGAGGATCTGGGCCATCTGGATGAGAGCGGTATCGTCAAGATCGGCACCTATGTCAAACCCGGCATGATTCTGGTGGGCAAAGTCTCGCCCAAGGGTGAGGTCAAGCCGACCCCCGAAGAGCGACTCCTTAGGGCGATCTTCGGGGAGAAGGCCGGTCACGTGGTCAACAAGTCTCTCTACTGTCCGCCCTCCATGGAAGGGGTCGTGGTGGACGTGAAGATCTTTACCAAAAAAGGATACGAGAAAGATCAACGCGCCATCCGCGCCTACGAGGAAGAGAAGGCCGAGCTTGATCGTGAACACCACGACAAACTGTTGATGCTTGACCGCGAAGAGATGCTTCGCATCCACTCGCTTCTTGGTAACGCGACGCTTGAGAGCGACGTGGAAGTAGACGGCAAAACCTTCAAAGCCGGCGAAAAGATCGGCAAAGAGGCCCTTGAAAACGTCAACCGCTTCGCGCTCAGCTCCATTGCCAAGCACTTTGACGAGGCGACCCAGCATCAGTATGAGCAACTCAAAACCTACTTCCAGAAAGAGAAGCGCAAACTGCGCGAAGAGCATGAGCAAAAGCTTGAGATTCTGGAAAAAGATGACATCCTGCCCAACGGCGTGACCAAGCTGGTCAAGGTGTACGTGGCCACCAAGCGCAAGCTCAAGGTGGGTGACAAGATGGCCGGTCGCCACGGTAACAAGGGTATTGTCTCCAATATCGTCCCCGAGATGGATATGCCCTATCTTGAAGACGGCACGCCGGTCGAGATCATCCTCAACCCCCTGGGGGTTCCCTCGCGGATGAATATCGGCCAGATTCTGGAAGTTCACCTGGGGTTGGTGGGCAAACGGCTGGGGGATCAGATCCAGGCGATCTTTGACGAGGCCAAAGAGAATTTCGTGCAGGAACTGCGGGCCAAAATGAGCGAGATCGCCGATGTGGCCAAGCTGATGAACGCCAAAGAGGCGCTGGCGAAGATGAGCGATGAGGAGCTCATCAAATACGCCCGCGACTGGAGCAAGGGTGTGCGCTTTGCTACCCCGGTCTTTGAGAGCGTGGACGCCGAGGAGTTCGCCAAACTCTTTGAGCTGGCCAAAATTGACTCAGACGGCAAGAGCGTGCTTTACGACGGCAAGACCGGCGAGCGGATGAAAGAGCGGGTTAATGTAGGCTATATGTATATGCTCAAACTCCACCACCTGGTGGATGAGAAGATGCACGCCCGCTCTACCGGTCCTTATAGCCTGGTCACCCAGCAACCGGTGGGCGGTAAGGCGCTCTTTGGCGGTCAGCGCTTCGGTGAGATGGAAGTGTGGGCGCTGGAAGCCTACGGCGCGGCCAACGTGCTCAAAGAGATGCTGACGATCAAATCCGACGACGTGGAGGGACGGGTACGCGCCTACAAAGCGATCACCCGCGGCGAGAACGTACCCCCGGCGGGCATTCCCGAAACCCTGTTCGTTTTGGCCAAAGAGTTGCAGTCACTTGCTTTGGATGTAGAGCTTTTGGATGAGAAAGAGGAAGACGAGAATGAAGAAACTGGTACCCGTTGAAGTGACCGAAGAGAATCGCCCCAAGGATATCAAGGCGATTCAACTGCGCCTGGCGAGCCCGGAGAAGATCCTCTCCTGGAGCTTCGGTGAGGTCAAGAAACCCGAAACCATCAACTACCGCACCCTCAAGCCCGAGCGTGACGGGCTTTTTTGCGCCAAGATTTTCGGCCCCGTGCGTGACTACGAGTGTCTGTGCGGCAAGTATAAGAAGATGCGCTACAAGGGTGTCGTGTGTGAGAAGTGCGGGGTTGAGGTAACCACCTCCAAGGTGCGCCGCTATCGCATGGGGCATATCGATTTGGTTACGCCTGTCGCGCACATCTGGTATGTCAACTCGCTTCCCAGCCGAATCGGTACCCTGTTGGGCGTGAAGATGAAAGATCTGGAGCGGGTGCTCTATTACGAGGCCTATATTGTCGAAAATCCGGGTGAGGCCAGTTATGACAACGAGGGCAAAGCCCCCGTCCAAAAGTATGACATCCTCAACGAGGAGCAGTATCAGTCGCTGATGCAACGCTTCGAGGAGAGCGGTTTTCACGCCGAGATGGGCGGCGAGGTGATCAAACGCCTGCTGGCCGATCTGGATCTGGCGGAGCTTTTCCACACCCTCAAAGAAGAGGTGGAGGCCACCGGTAGCGAAGCCAAGCGCAAAACGCTGGTGAAACGTCTTAAAGTGATTGAGTCGTTTCTTAACTCCAACAACCGCCCCGAGTGGATGATGCTCGATGTCCTGCCGGTTCTGCCGCCCGATCTGCGCCCCCTGGTGGCGCTGGACGGCGGGAAGTTTGCCGTCAGCGACGTCAACGACCTCTATCGTCGCGTTATCAACCGTAACCAGCGTCTTAAGCGCCTGATGGAGCTGGACGCGCCCGAGATCATTATTCGCAACGAAAAGCGGATGCTTCAGGAGTCGGTGGACGCCCTCTTTGACAACGGCCGTCGCGGCAACGCCGTCAAAGGCGCCAACAAGCGTCCCCTCAAATCGCTGAGCGAGATCATCAAGGGTAAGCAGGGCCGCTTCCGCCAAAACCTGCTGGGTAAACGGGTCGACTTCTCCGGCCGTTCGGTCATTGTCGTGGGGCCCAACCTGCGGATGGATCAGTGCGGTCTGCCCAAAGATATGGCGTTGGAGCTCTTTAAGCCCCACCTTTTGGCCAAGCTGGAAGAGAAAGGTTACGCCACCACCATCAAGGCGGCCAAGAATATGATCGAGCGCAAGACCAACGAGGTGTGGGAGTGCCTGCAGGAGATCGTTGATGAGTATCCGGTCATGCTCAACCGCGCGCCCACGCTCCACAAGCTCTCCATTCAGGCTTTTCACCCGGTGCTGATCGACGGCAAGGCGATCCAGCTTCATCCGCTGGTCTGTGCCGCCTTCAACGCCGACTTCGACGGCGACCAGATGGCGGTGCACGTGCCCTTGAGCCAGGAGGCGATTGCCGAGTGTAAACTGCTGATGCTCAGCTCCATGAACATTCTGCTTCCCGCCAGCGGCCGGGCCATTACGGTACCCAGCCAGGATATGATTTTGGGTCTGTACTACCTCTCTTTGGAGCGCAAAGATGTGAAGGGTTCCAACAAACTCTTCGCCAATGTCAAAGAGGTTTTGACCGCGCTGGACGGCAACCACCTGGATATCAACGCCCGGGTGCGCACCATGGTAGACGGCCGGGTGGTTTACACCACCGCCGGACGGCTGATTCTCAAGTCGATCCTGCCCGACTTCGTGCCCGAGCACCTGTGGAACAAAGTGCTCAAGAAAAAGGATATCGGCAACCTGATCGACTACGTCTACAAACACGGCGGGCTGGAAGTTTCCGCGGAGTTTCTGGACAACCTCAAGGATCTGGGCTTCAAATACGCCACGATGGCGGGCGTTTCGATTTCTGCGGACGATATCCGTATTCCCGAGGCCAAATACAAGCTGGTCGAAGAGGCCAAAAAGCGGGTCCGCGAGATTCAGCAACAATACAGCGCCGGTCTGTTGACCGAGCAGGAGCGCTATAACAAGATCGTTGACGTCTGGACCGACACCAACAACGCCGTGGCCGAGGCGATGATGAAGCTGATCCGCGAGGACAAAGAGGGCTTCAACTCCATCTATATGATGGCCGACTCCGGGGCACGGGGTAGCGCGGCGCAGATTCGCCAGCTTGCCGGTATGCGGGGCTTGATGGCCAAGCCTGACGGCTCTATTATCGAAACCCCCATTATCTCCAACTTTAAAGAGGGGCTCAACGTACTGGAGTACTTCATCTCCACCCACGGTGCGCGTAAAGGTCTGGCAGATACGGCGCTTAAAACCGCCAACGCCGGTTACCTGACCCGTAAGCTCATTGACGTGTCGCAAAACGTCAAGATCACCATGGATGACTGCGGTACCCACGAAGGGATCGAAGTGACCGACATCACCATCGGTTCCGAGATGATCGAGCCGTTGGAAGACCGTGTACACGGCCGGGTGCTGGCCGACGACGTGATCGATCCGATCTCCAACGAGATCCTGATCGCCGAAGGGACCCTGATTGATGACGAGAAGGCGCAACTGATCAAAGACGCCGGTGTGCGGGCCGTGACGATCCGTACCCCCATTACCTGTAAAGCGCCCGGCGGTGTCTGCGCCAAGTGTTACGGTTTGAACATGGGTGAGGGCAAGATGGTCAAGGTGGGCGAGGCGATCGGTATTATCGCCGCCCAGTCCATCGGTGAGCCGGGTACCCAGCTGACACTGCGGACCTTCCACATCGGGGGTACGGCCTCAAGTGAAAAGGCCGAGCGTCAGGCGGTGGCCTCCAAAGAGGGCTTTATCCGCTACTATAACCTTAAAACCTACACCAACAGCGAAGGTAAACTGCTGGTGGCCAACCGCCGCAACGCCGGTATTTTGCTGGTTGAGCCCAAAATCAAGGCGCCTTTCGCGGGTGAGCTGAGCGTGCAGACCGTGCATGAGGAGATTATCCTGACGATCAGCAACAAAGACGAGAAAGTCCGCTACGCCCTGCGCAAGTCGGATGTGGCCAAGCCCAACGAACTGGCCGGCGTCAGCGGCAAGATTGAAGGCAAATTCTACCTGCCTTATCCCAACGGCGGCAAGGTGGATGAGCGTGAGTCGATCGTGGAAGTGATCAAAGACGGCTGGAACGTTCCCAACCGCATTCCCTACGCCGCCGAACTGCGTGTTAAAGACGGCGCGCCGGTGACCCAGACGATTAAAGCGAGCGAAACGGGTACCGTCAAGTACTTCCAGCTGAGGGGTGATTACCTGGAGCGCTTTGAAGGGGTTAAGAGCGGCGAGAAAGTGGAAGAGAAGGGCCTCTTTGCCGTGGTGGCCGATGAGGCGGGTCGAGAGGCCAACCGTCACTATATCGCCCGCGGCTCCATTATCAAAGTGGGAGATAACGAAGCGGTCAAGCCCGGCGACGTGATTGCCGAGCCGGCGGGTAGTGAGCATACCGTGATTGCCGAGTGGGACCCCTATACCGATCCGATCATCGCCGAAGCGAACGGCAAAGTCAGCTTTGAGGATATCATTCCCGGCATTACCGCCAGTGAACAGTTTGACGAGATCACCGGTCAGACCCGTCTGGAGATCAACGAGTACACCCCGCCGGGCTACAA
>JAMOMS010000254.1 GCA_027067015.1 Campylobacterales bacterium
AGCGCCCCCCGCCGCATACGCGAAAAGTAACTGCAAAAAGAGCTGTTTTCGCGAATCGTCTCTTCGGCGATCTCAAAAATGTTGGTCTCATACACTTCGTGGGGAATGTCGTGTTCACGGCAGTGGGCGCACAGGGCGTCATAGTGCTCGCCCGGCATCCCGTAGCTTATCGTCACGGCCAGAAACTCAAAATCAAACGGGGCGTGGCACTGCATATGTTTTAATAGATGCACCAGCGTCAGCGAATCCTTGCCGCCGCTTAGCCCCACCAACACCCGATCCCCCTCGCCGATAAGGCGGTAGCGGGCGTTGAGCTTTCCGGTGGCTTTTAAAATTTTACGACTGGGCGTGATCATCGATGATTTTATCCACCAAACCCATCATAAAATCACTGCTGACCTTGGAAGAGTGCTTCAAAAACTCGTCAAAATCGAAGGCCGCGTCCATATCGGCCGCGTCGCTGATGGCCCTTAGCACAAAAAAAGGCACGTTCAAATCGTCACACACGCTGGCCACGGCGGCCCCCTCCATCTCGATGGCGTGGGCCTGGAAGGTTTGGCGAATCCACTCTTTACGCTTAGGATCGGCGACAAACTGGTCGCCGGTGGCGATGATGCCGGCTTTAAGCTCGATCCCCTTTTCGTCGGCCACCTTCTTGGCCAGTACCATCAGCTCCCTATCGGGCTCGACGTAGACTTTGCCTTCGGGCACATACCCGTAAGGATGGCCAAAGGCCGTAATGTCCAGATCGTGCTGGCAAAGCTGAGTGGCGGCAATGAGATCGCCGATTTTAAGCGCGGGGTCAATCGCCCCCGCCACACCCGAAAAGAGCACCATTTCGGCCCCGAACTTCTCAATCAGCGTCGCCGCCGTCAACGCGGCGTTTACCTTGCCGATCTTGCTGTAAACCAGCACAATCTTATGACCGCGGTAGTTGATATGATGGTAGGTCCTGCCGGCGTAGCGGACATCTTCGTAGTGGTCGAAGTAGTGGAGCATATCCTCGGCCTCTTTGAGATCCAAAAAGGGCTCCACCTCCTCGACCATGGCGCTGATGATGCCAATAATCATGCCCCCTCTCCCGCGATCTGCTCAACCACGGCATTCAGCGAATCGTAGTCGTTGATATTGAGCGTGGGTTTTTTGGTGGCGCGGCGGTTGAGGCCTTTAAGCACACTGCCGTGGCCAAACTCGATGTAGCGGTCTACCAAATCATCGTTACCGGCGATGGATTGCTTATAAAGCACCGGCATCACCAACTGTTTGCCCAGCAGTTCCAGGGCTTCGGCCTTGGTGTTGTAGGCTTTGGCGGTGACGTTGGAAATCACCGGCGCACTGAAGTTATCTTTTAACACACCCTCCAGCGCTTCGGTCAGAGGCGCGACGGCACTCTCAAGCAGAGGGCAGTGGCTGGCCACCGACATATTCAAAAGCATCACACGGCGGGCTTTGGCCGCTTTAAGAGGCGCCTCCAGCTCGGCCAAGTCGCTTTTAATGCCGGCAATGACAATCTGCCCCTCGGCGTTGTAGTTGGCGGGCCACACCTTTTTGCCATTGTCACGCGCCTCCTGGCAGATCGCCTCCACATCCTCGTCGGCCACGCCCAGCACCACCATCATACCGGCATCCACCCCTTCGCACGCCTTTTGCATCAGCTCGCCCCTTAGGTGCACCAGCTTCACCGCCTCCAGCCAATCCATCGCCCCCACGCCGGCCAGGGCCGAAAACTCGCCCAACGAGTGGCCCAGCGCAAAGGCGGGCGCCTCGCCGATCTTTTCGGCAAAAAGCCGATAGGCCATCATCGAAACCAGCAAAATGGCCGGCTGGGTATATTTGGTCTGCTCCAGCATATCGTTTTGCTCAAAAAGCAGGTAGGCCATATCCACCTTCAGCGCATCCGAAGCCGCTTCAAGCATCCGGGCGGCCGTCTGGGAGTGTTCGACAAAAGACTTGCCCATTCCCACGGCCTGGGATCCCTGTCCGGGGAAGAGAAACGCGGTTTTGTTCATCTGTTTTGCTCCTGTTTCGGTAATTGTATTTTTGGGTCACATTATGGCACAAAGGGGCTCAAGGCTCCAGAAAACGGGCCCACTCCCGAATCTTTTTGCGCAGGGTGTTGCGGTTGAGCCCAAAGACTTTCGACATCTTCAACTGACTGCCGTAACGGGCCGTCCCGGCGCGAATCAGCGGGACTTCGTAAAGGTAGAGCATCTTGCGGTAAAGATCCTCCTCCTCGCCCATACGTTCCGCCAGCAAGCGCTCGGTCATCTCCATCAGCTCCTCTTCCGAGACCGCCTTTTTAAGATACTGAAAAACCACCGACCGGCGAAGGGAGTGGGCGTTGGCCGAAAGATCGAACCGTTTGGCATCAAGCGTAAAGCCCTCCTGGGCGCCAAACATACGCAGGGTCTCCTCTTTGAAACGCTCCGCCAGCGCCGCTACGTCTTCGGGCCGCTCCCTTAAAGGCGGCAGATAGATTTTGACACTGAAAAACCGCTCCAGCACCTCGTCGGGTTCCTCTTGCGCGATCATCACCGCACGGGTATTCTCTTTTTTCAACGCCGCCAGTACTTTGCCGGGGTGGCGTATCTGTTCAACCAAATCGATCACCAGCGCGTCCTGCTTTTCGATCTGGCTCAACAGATATTCCGTATCGTTTCCGTGAATTACCGGCGCGTCGGGCAAAATAAGGTTGGCAAGCGTATGGCGTCCCGTACCGGACTCACCGTAAATGAGGGTATTGAATTTGAGAGATTTAAGAAGGTTGGCCGACTTCAAAGCCTCCTGAAGAGGCTTTGAGACAGCAATGAAATTAGTGACAGCCACCTGTACCGCAACCGCAACTACCGTGATTGTGCTGTTCTACCTGACCGCTGAGCGACTCGTTGACGGTCGGTTCGCGCACTTCGGCCACGTTGACCGTAAAGAGCAGGTCTTTGCCGGCAAGCGGATGGTTGAAGTCGATGGTGACGTTTTGATCATCAAAGCTTTTGACCACCACCTGAACGGTCTGGCCGTCTTCGCTCTGGCCATACAGCGTCATACCCTCTTGCAGATCAATGCCCGCAAACTGCTCTCTGGGCATGGTTTGCACCGCTTCGGGATTGTACTCACCGTAGGCTTCGGCGGCAGGCACGAGAATATCGGCATTCTCTCCCGCTTCCATCCCTTTCATCTGGTTCTCAAGACCGGGAATAATCTGGCCTTTACCGGTGATAAAAGAGAGGGGTGCCTGGCCCATGTTGCTGTCTACGACTTCGCCGGTTTTGGCGTCTTTGACCTCATAGTGGAAGGATACGACGCTGTTGTCATCGATTTTCATACTGTGTGTTCTCCTTGTAAAAGTGAGGTATGCTACCACACCCCCGGTTGGCGCGCGCTTAAACGCGCGCACCTACTTCAGTTTCGCCAGATAGCTTTTGGCCAACCTGGCCGATTTGGTTTTGGGATAAAGGGCTATGACCGACTGGTAAAACTCCCTGGCCTGCTTTTTGTCGCCCAGTCGCTGAAACGACACACCCGTATGAAACAGAAGCGTAGGCATAAAACTGCTCTTGTCATAGAGCGACGCGCTCTTTTTGTAGTAGGCGATGGCGTCTTTGTAGCGTCCCTGCCGGTAGGCGATCTCTCCCAGGTAATAGTTGGACGTCGCCGGTTTGTAGTGCTTTTTGATCAGATACAAAAAGCCCCGTTTGGCGTCATCATAATGGCCCCGGGCAAACGCCTTTTTGGCTTCGGCAAAAATTGACGCGTTTGATTTGCCGGAAAAAGAGGCTTTCTTGGCATACGCCTCGTAGGACTTTTTGAAATCAAGAAATGCCTTTTCCAGTTGACCGAAGCGCTCTTTGTCCACATACTTGGCGTTGATGGAGTCGATCATCGCGCCCATCTCGGTCAAAACGTTGCGAATCTGCTCGAAGTTGCGGCTTTGGCTTTGGGCCAACTCCTCCAAAGAGCCGTTGATATCCGCCGTCTCTTTCAACGACTGGTCATACGTATGCAGTTTCTGGGTCAATCCCTCCAGTATGCTTTGCAATCCGTCGATCCGCTCGCTGTTGCGCTCAATGATCTGCTGTTGTTGAATGACCCGTTTTTGCAGAACCTCAATGGCCCGTTTGTTGGCGAGGATATGCTTTTGATCGTCAGTCAGGCCGTAGGGCTGGGGGCTGTCCAGATTTCCCGCCCCGAAGGCGGAAGGCTCCTGGATAGAGGCCGCAAAAAGCGAAACGGCGGCCAGAGGAAGAAGAAAAAGTCTCATGAAACCGTATCAGGGAAGAAGCTTGAACTCAACCCGGCGGTTTTTGGCCCAGCACTCTTGGGTGTGCTCGGTACAGACGGGGTTGCTCTCACCGTAGCTGACCATCACCATGCGGCTTTCGGGAATCCCTTTAAGCGCCAGGGCGTCGCGTACCGTCTTGGCCCGCTTGAGTCCCAGGGCGTAGTTATACTCATCGGTACCCCACTCGTCGCAGTTGCCCTCGATCTTAACGGTCAGGTCTTTGGCCTCGGGTGACATGAAGAGCTCGGCGTCCTGATCCACGTTGGCCTGCTGATCGGGGCGAATGTTGTATTTGTCAAAATCAAAATAGATCTTTTTGGCCGTTGCCTCGATCTCGTGGATCTTGGCCATTTTCGCCTCTTCGGAAGTAAGATTACTGCTCTCTACGCTTCCTTGAATCGTATCCAGACCGCCGTCCACACTGCTGGCAGAGCCGTTGGCGCTACCTGCTGTGGTGTTGGCGCCGTTTTGTTGGGTCATATCGACTTCGGGCTCTTTCTGGGAGCATCCTGTCGTAAGCAGTGCCGCGGCTACCGCCAAGATGAAGATATTCTTTTTCATCCAATTTCTCCTTGCGATTAATGGGGGATATTTTACCATAATTATGGTCAACCAACGGTTAACGGCGCCAAAAAGCGCCATAAAGGAAAGTAATAAGGCGTTACCAGTCAATCGACTGAATCCGCTTGCCTTTTAGCGGAAAGAGATACCCTTCGTTGTAATCGAGCCGAATGATACCCAGCGCACTCTCGCCCGCAAAGTGTTTGAGGTACATCACCGTCTCGCCGTCACGGGAAAATTTGGGGAACTGGTTGACCCCGCTGGCGGTCAGGCGACGGATGTAGTCGCTTCGGGTAGAGATCAGGTAGAGGTTGAAGGTGTTGCGCCCAAAGGCGTTGTCGGTCTCCCGACTGCTATAGACCACGTAATGGCCGTGGGCGCTACAGGCGTTGTTGTTGTGTCCGTGAAAGACCAGTTGGCGCACCCCGCGCCGACCGATGGTACCCGAGAAGATATTGGGAAAGCCCAGACGGTCGGAGACAAAGACGATCTGCCGTTCATTTTCCAGGTACTGGGCCGACACGTCAATGCCGCCGTAAAAGGTGACCCTCTGCTTCACGCCGGTACGTAGGTTGTATTCGTAAATATCGGGTTGGCCGCCCGGTGCCATGGTCAGCAGAAGGCGTGAGCCGTCACGGCTGACATCGGAGCAGACCAGCATTCCGTCAGAGCTGAGCACCCGCCGCCGCTTTCCGGTGTAGATGTTGTAGTAATAGAGCACCGGCCGGTTGCCCAGTTTGGTATAGTAAATGCCCTTTTGCGCGCCGTCGGCCCATTTGGGGAAGATATTCAATCCGCCGCTAATCAGCCGCTTGCGGTAGGTGAGCGTGTAATCGGCAATGAGAATATCGGCCCGGCGGGGCGCCACATACTTGCTAAAGACCACGTACCGGCGCATCCAGGCCACGGAAGGCATTCCCAAAAAGTCGTTCAGGTCAATCACCGCCTGGTGGATCAAAAAGGGATAACGCGCCCGGTTGGCCACCTTGTAACTGCGCTCGTAAATAGGCCGTGAGGAGGGCATTTTAAAGAGCTTGACATCCATGTAAAGTTGCTGGCGATCCGCCTCTTTGAAGCGGTAGCGCAGTACATAGTCGTTGGATTTGAGCATCGGATCGACCAGCGTATTGTAGCCGGCAAAGCGGCGGGTATCGTCCACTTTAAAGTGGGCCGTCACTTTCAGGTCGCCGATTAAAAGTTTAAAAAGCTTGATACGGGTGGTTTCATTCCCAAACAGTGAGCTGTCCTCCACGGCGATGTGGGGACGGTTATCCGCCGACTTGACAATCTCCAGCGTCGCGTCCGACGCCATTAAAGAGAGCACAGCAAAAAACATGACAAAAAGACGTTTCACACCTACTCCTTGGCTTTGAATTCAACATCGATGACCAGTTCTTTCCCCTTCTTATGCGGAGGAAAGCCCATGCGTTGCATGGCGTCGAGGTATTCTATCAGGCTCTCATTGAAGCCTTGATTATCCGACGGGACTACCACACGGTAGCGGAAGGTGCCGTCGGGACGGATACGGAACCGAACCGTCGCCTTGAGGCCGGCATAGAGCGGATCGGGTTGCCATGAACCGTACAACCGCTTATAAAGCTTGCTCATATAT
>JAMOMS010000255.1 GCA_027067015.1 Campylobacterales bacterium
GGGTTTGACTTTTAGGGTTTCCAAAATCCAGTCGTAGAGCTCTCGGTTGTTTTCAAACTCCAGGGTACAAAAGGAGTGGGTGACCCCTTCGATGTAATCGCTAAGGCAGTGGGCGAAGTCGTACATCGGGTAGATGGCCCACTCGGTGCCGGTGCGGTAGTGGGGCGTGCGGCGAATGCGATAGAGCAAAGGATCGCGCATCTTCATGTTGGGCGAGGCCATGTCGATCTTGGCTCTAAGTACGTGCTCGCCCTCGGAAAACTCGCCTTTTCGCATCCGCTTAAGCAAGTCAAGATTCTCTTCGACGCTTCGCTTAGCAAACTCGCTTCGCCGCCCGGGTTCGGTGACGGTGCCTCGTAGTTTGCGCATCGTCTCTTCGTCGATGCTGTCCACGTAAGCTTTGCCCATTTTAATGAGTTCTACCGCATAGTCGTAGAGTTGCTGGAAGTAATCGGAGGTATAGCGCACCTCGCCGTCCCATTTAAAGCCCAGCCAACGTACGGCGTCTTTGATCGCTTCGACATACTTTTGATCTTCGGTTTCGGGGTTGGTGTCGTCCATGCGTAGATTACACCGCCCGCCAAAATCTTTGGCGACGCCGAAGTTGAGCGAAATCGACTTGGCGTGGCCGATGTGCGGATAGCCGTTGGGCTCGGGCGGAAAACGGGTGACGACCTCTTTGTACTTGCCCTTTTGTAAGTCCTCTTCGACAATTTTGCGTAAAAAGTCTTTTTTGCGTTCGCTCATGAAGTGCCTTTGGTACTCTCAATTAATTTAGTGGGATTTTATCCAATCGGGGCTTATGGACCTCTATATTTGACATCAATAGCTATTTTTTCTTAAAATAGACAAATTAGACAAAAAGGAAGCGTTATGACCATCACCGCCACCCAAATCAAACAAAACAGCGCACTTTTGCAAGAGGCTTTAAAAGAAGAAGTGATCGTCACCCGCCACGACAAACCTTTTGTGGTCATTCTTGGCTATGAAAAATTCAAAGAGATGGAAAAGATGGCCCGCAAATACCAAGAGGAAAAACAGGCGAAATCTTTACGGTCGATGTGGCTGGAGAGTGCCAAGGAGAGCGAAAAGTGTATGGCTAAAGATGATAATGCGCTTTTTAAAGCCATGGACGCCCAAGCCGCTGAAACCATGGGATATGACGATGCTTGAGCGGGGAGGTATCTATCTGGTCGATTTTGGCAAACGCTACCACAGCAATCTGGGCAAACGCCGTCCCGCCGTCGTCTTTTCGGCCCAAAGCTATTTGGAGATTGTTGATCAGCTCCAATTTCCCGCCATTCTCGTGCTACCTCTGACGACCCAGTGTGTCAACAACCCCGCCAATCTTTTGCGAGTGCATATCGCGCCGCGGGAGAAACTGGAACACCCCTCTGAAGTCATCGTCAATTGGAGCTGTAGCGTCGATATCCGTAACATCGACAAGAAAACGGGTCTGCTGACGCGACTCCCCCAAGAGAAGATGAAGGAACTGGAAGAGAAGTACGCCCTTTACTGCGGCATGATAAAGGAAACGGCATGAAACGCCTCGAAGAGCTCTACGAAAAGGATCGCCCCAGAGAGAAGCTAAAGGCCAAAGGCCCCGCCGCGTTGAAAACTGCGAGCACATGCCGTATTGTCAGCACCCTCAACCAAACTAACGTCCACCCCCGAGAAATCTTCGCCGATGCCGTCACCGACCGTGCTGGCGGTATCGTCATCGCCCACAACCACCCCAGCGGCCAGTGCTTTCCCGGCGCCGAAGACAGGCGCATCACCCGCCGCATCAAAGAGGCGTCGCAGATCATGGGTATCGAACTGGTTGATCACGTGATTATCACGAAAGATGGATGGTATAGCTTTGCGGAGGAGGGGGAGCTATGAAGTTTTCGGTAAAATCGAAATAAAAAATAAAGCATCGGAGACAATTTTTGGATCACGCAACCCATAACAAGCTGGTCAATTTTATCTGGAGCATTGCCGACGATTGTCTTAGAGACGTCTATGTACGAGGTAAGTACCGCGATGTGATTTTGCCGATGGTAGTTTTGCGCCGTCTGGACGCACTTTTGGAACCCACCAAAGAGAAGGTGTTGGAAGAAGTGCGGTTTCAAAAGGAAGAAGTGGGACTAACCGAGCTTGACCCCAACGGTTTGCGCGATGCCAGCGGCTATGTCTTTTACAACACCAGCCCATGGACACTTCAAAAGCTCTACGACACCGCCACTAACTCCCGCCAGCTGTTGGAAGCCAACTTTATGGACTACCTCAACGGCTTTAGCCCCAATGTGCAAGAGATCATCGACAAGTTCAAACTCCGCGCCCAGATCCGCCATATGGCCGAAAAAGATGTCTTGCTGGACGTGCTGGAAAAATTTACCTCTCCTTATATCAACCTCACCGACAAAGAGGCCGTCGATCCCGAGGGGCGCAAGCTCCCGCCCCTTAGCAACCTGGGGATGGGGTATGTTTTTGAGGAGTTGATTCGCCGCTTTAACGAAGAGAACAACGAAGAGGCGGGCGAGCATTTTACGCCGCGCGAAGTAATCGAGCTGATGACCCGTTTGGTCTTTTTGCCTATCAAAGAGCGTTTGCCGCAAGTGATGAAGATCTACGATCCCGCCTGCGGTAGCGGCGGGATGCTGACAGAGTCGGAGCAGTTTGTCAAAGACCCCGAAGGTGCCATACGCGCCGAAGGCGACGTTTATCTCTACGGCAAAGAGATCAACGACGAAACCTACGCCATCTGCAAATCCGATATGATGATCAAAGGCAAAAACCCGGAGTTTATCCGCAACGGTTCCACGCTGGCGGTGGACGAGTTTAGGGGAGAGACCTTTGATTTTATGCTCTCCAACCCGCCCTACGGCAAGTCGTGGGCAAGCGATATGAAGCATATCAAAGAGGGCAAGGAGGTCATCGACCCCCGCTTTGTCGTTACGCTTACAAACTATCGGGGCGAAGAGGAGCAAGTGGACGCCGTGCCGCGAAGTTCGGACGGGCAGTTGCTCTTTTTGATGGAGATGGTGGACAAGATGAAGCCCCTCTCAATAAGTCCGCTGGGCAGTCGTATTGCTTCGGTACATAACGGCAGTAGCCTCTTTACGGGTGATGCGGGTAGCGGTGAGAGCAACATCCGCCGCTACATTATCGAAAACGATCTGCTTGAAGCGATCATCCAGCTACCCAACAACCTCTTTTATAACACCGGCATCACCACTTACATCTGGCTGCTTAGCAACAACAAGCCCGAACACCGCAAGGGAAAAGTCCAGCTTATAGACGCGAGCAAGATGTATCGCAAACTGCGCAAAAACCTGGGCGATAAAAACTGCGAACTCTCTCCCAAACATATCGAAGAGATTACCCGCGTCTATTTGCAAATGCAAGAAATAGAGCGCGAAGGCGAAGAGGGTATCGCCGCCAAGGTCTTTGACAACCGTGATTTTGGCTACTACAAGGTAAACATCGAGCGCCCCAAACGGCTGGTAGCGCAAATCACGCCCGAACGTATCGAGAGCCTACGCTACGACAAAGCGCTCAAAGCGCCGATGGAGTGGGCGTATAAGCGCTTCGGCGAGGCGATTTACGATGAGCTAGAATACCACAAAGATGCGATCTTGCGCTACTGCGAGGAAGAAGGCTTGGAGCTAAAAACCAAGCAGAAAAAACAGCTTACCGACCCCGTTTTTTGGCACAAACACCGCAAGCTGGTCGAAGCGGCCAAGAGCCTGATGGATGTGATGGGTACGCAAACCTATGACGACTTTAACCGCTTCAAAAAAGAGGCCGAGGCGCATTTGAAACAAAGCGGCTTCAAGCTCGGCGCCGCCGAAAAAAACAGCCTCTACGCCGCGATCACCCGCTACGACGAAAAGGCGGCCAAGGTGATCAAAAAGGTGCACAAACTAAGCGATGAAAAGCTGGCGGAGCTTTTGGCGCGCCTGGGATGCGAAAAGGCCGATTTACCGGATTTCGGCTACTACCCCGCCGGCAAAGCGGGTGAATACATCGAGTATGAGAGCGACAGCGACCTGCGCGATAGCGAAATCGTACCGCTCAACGAGTCGATCCACGACTACTTTTTGCGCGAGGTCAAGCCCTATGTAGATGAGGCGTGGATCAACATTGAGAGCGTCAAAATCGGCTATGAGATCAGCTTCAACCGCTACTTCTACCGCCACAAACCCTTGCGAAGCCTCGAAGAGGTAAGCGCGGAGATACTCGAAATCGAGCGCGAAAGCGAAGGGCTCATCAAAGCGATTTTGGGGATGGACGATGAAGCGTAAGCGCTACGAAGCATATAAAGAGAGCGGGATCGAATGGATAGGGGAGATACCGGCGCATTGGATGAAAGAAAAAATCAAATTTCTTTTTAGTGAAAAAAAGAAAGAATCAAATCCAAATTTAAGAAGTGGTGCAATTAGTTTTGGAAAAGTTATCTATAAAGACGATGAAAAGGTGCCATTTGAAACAAAAAAGTCCTATCAGGTAGTTAATAAGGGAGAATTTTTAATCAATCCTCTCAACCTTAACTATGACTTAAAAAGTTTGAGAATAGCTCTTTCAGAAATAGATGTTGTTGTAAGTCAAGGATATATTGTCCTTCAGTTAAAAAAAGAAGATGCATCACGAATTTATTTAAGTTATTTATTGCACATTTTTGATATTTTATTTATGAAATCTTTAGGAGCTGGAGTAAGACAAACAATCAGCTTTAATGATTTGGCAAATTGTTTTTTACCACTTCCTCCCAAACAAGAACAAATTCAAATCGCCGACTACCTCGACAAAAAAACCGCCCAAATCGACAAAGCCATCACCCTCAAAGAGCGCCTGATCGCCCTCCTAAAAGAACAGCGCCAAATCCTCATCAACCGCGCCGTCACCCAGGGCCTCGACCCCGACGTACCAATGAAAGAGAGCGGGGTGGAGTGGATCGGCAAAATCCCGGCGCATTGGGAGGTGAGGAAATTAAAGTTTGTAATAAAAAATAAATTGAAATATGGTGCAAATGAAAGTGGAATTCCGTACGATGAAAAGTTGCCAAGATATGTACGCATTACTGATTTTTCTGATTCAGGCAAATTGTCAGAGGCAAATAAACTTTCTTTGCCTTGGGAAATAGGCAAAGAATATTTATTAAACGATGGAGATATACTTTTTGCACGAAGTGGAGCTACGGTAGGAAAAACTTATCAATTCAAAAAATCGATGTCTAAAGAAAAGTATTACGCATTTGCAGGGTATTTAATCAAGGCTGAACCAAATGAAAATATTGTATTGTCTGATTATTTATACTTGTTTACGAACTCTGATTTATTTGAAAAATGGAAACAACATATTTTCAATAAAGCAACAATTGAAAATATTGGTGCTGATAAATATTCAGAGTTATTGATAACATTGCCACCATTAAATGTGCAAAAAGACATTCTCAATAAATATAATATTAAAAAGGAAAAAATCGACAAAGCCATCGATCTCCAAGAGAAACAAATCGACAAACTCAAAGCCTATAAAGCCTCGCTCATCGACGCCGTGGTAACGGGAAAGGTGAAAATAGTAGATTCAGTATACTCAAAGTAAAACAAGAGTAGAATGTTCACCTATAGGGTGAATAGATGAAGGAGTGTCGGCTTGGAGATACGCTTTAAAAACCGTAAACTTGAAAAGCAGTACCGTGACGTTAAGGTAGCGGAAAAAGCCTACGGGAAACAGGTTGCGAGGCGTTATATCCAGCGGGTGACGATTATCAAACAAGCCCGCTCCTTTGATGAACTTTACAAAATCTCCGTACTTAAACTCCACCCGCTCAAAGGAGAGCGTGAAGGCGAATACGCCATCGCGCTTACAGGTTTCTACCGGCTTATCATACGCAATGTCGGTGAACGTTTCGATATCGTCCGTATAGAGGAGGTAAGCAAGCATTATGGAGACTAATTACATATCTAACTTGGCCATTCATCCCGGTGAACTTCTCGAAGAGACGCTTGAGGATCTTGGAATGAGCCAAGCGGAACTGGCCGATAGAATGGGACGCCCCAAACAGATGATTAACGAGATTATCAAGGGCAAAAAGCGCATTACCCCCACTACGGCGTTGGAGCTTGAGAACGTGCTTGGTATCCCTTCTCATATTTGGTTGGGACTTGAAAATGAGTATCAAATGGTACGCGCCAAGCAAAAAGAGCAAGAACAGATGGAAAAAGAGGCTTCGATGGTCTCGAGGTTTCCTTATGCCGAACTGGCTAAGCACGGCTTTGTCAAAGCGACCCGTAAAGCAGTAGAGAGAGTCGAAGAGCTCAAACGTTTTTTTGGTGTGGCGAAGTTAGAGCAGATTGCCAAAGTCAAAACCTATCAACCGGCATTTCGTGTTTCGGATCATACCAGTGTTTCTCACGAAGCTATCGCCGCGTGGTTGCAGGCGGCAAGAGTAAAA
>JAMOMS010000256.1 GCA_027067015.1 Campylobacterales bacterium
AACGCGCCCACCGTCTGGTCGCTTCTTAAGAGGGTAAAGTCCAGGTCGCTAAGATACAGATGGGCCACGCCGCTCCTTTTTGGCGCCATTATAGAGTCTCTTTGAAAAAAAGGGGCTTAGAGACTTTTTTAAAAAAGCCATTTAATCAACGTGGCCATCTCCCCCTCCAACGGGGCGCGCACATCAAGCGCCTCGCCGGTAACAGGATGCCTTAGGCGCAGGTCGACAGCGTGCAACAGCAGGCGGTGGGTCTCAAAAAGGCGCCGAAAAAGGCGGTTGTGCTCACCCCTGCCGTACTTGGTGTCGCCGACAATGGGGTGAAAGATATGCTTCATGTGCCGACGAAGCTGATGTTTTCGGCCAGTCTGCGGCCAAAGCGAGAGCAAAGAGTAGCGCGCCTCCGGGTAACGGCTGACCCTTACGGGCAGTGTCACCGTCGCCAGCCGCTCGTAACGGGTAAGGGCGCTTTGCGGCGGTTTGTTTTTTTGGGCCCTGGCGTCGGTCATCTTGTCCAAAACCTCTTTTAAGGGATAGTCAATCACCCCCTCTTTGGCCGTATGACCCCGCACCACGGCCAGATAGCGCTTTTGAATCCCGTGCTCGGCAAACATCTTACCCAGCTGTACCGCCACAGCCTTCTCAAAGGAAAAAAGCAAAACCCCGGAGGTGGGTTTGTCAAGCCGGTGGACGGGGTAGACGTAGCGCCCCGTCATATTGCGTACCGTCTGAAGCGCGAATTGCGTCGCTTCCTTGTCGATCCGGGAGCGGTGCACCAGTAGGCCGCTGGGCTTGTTGACGGCGATCAGCCACCGATCCTCATAGAGTACGGGCAGGGAGTCAGTCACGGCTACGCTTTCGGACCACCACGGCCTGTTTGTACATCCCGAAACGCTCGTTGTCGCACCAAAACTCCTCGTAATGGAGCCGGTCAAACCCCGGCCCGAAAAACCCGACAAGCTCACCCGGCGCCAGGAGATAGTCGGGGTTGCCTCGCTTTTCATTTTCGGGATGGGCCATGTAGGTCTCCACCACGATCAACCCGCCCCGCCTCAGCGCCCGGGCCGTTCTAAGCAAAAGGGCGCGGTCCAAAAAGTTGGCCATCACCGCCAGGTCATACCGCCCCGCAGGAGGCCGCCACGCCGTAAGATCCACCCGCTCGGCCCGTAAGGGAAGATCACCTATGCGCGATTGGAGTCTCTCAATGGCCGTATCGGAAATGTCAAAAGCGTCCACCCGCAATCCCTGCCTAGCCAGGTACAAGGCGTTGCGCCCCCCGCCGCAGGCCAGATCGACCGCCGTGGGCCCACCGGCCAAGTGCCACCACTTTTCCAGCGTGGGCGAGGGGTGCTCGCGCTCCAGCGCCTCGGGGTTTTGCGTATACTTCTCGTTCCAGCGCTCACGATCTCGCTCGGCCATGACAATCCTTTCGCTTTTTGGTAAAATGCGCTATCAATTTTTATAGGAGATGCCTTCATGGATATTACCAAAATCGGCAGTGGCGAATGCCCCGACAAGGTGCACGCCCTTATCGAGATCCCCTACGGTTCCAACATCAAATATGAGCTGGACAAAGAGAGCGGCGCCGTCTTTGTCGACCGCGTGCTCTATTCGGCCATGTTCTACCCGGCCAACTACGGTTTCGTGCCCGATACCCTGGCCGACGACGGCGACCCCATCGACATCCTGGTGCTCAACGACTACCCCGTCCAGGCCGGTAGTGTCATCAAGTGTCGCCTGATCGGCGTGTTGATCATGGAAGATGAAGCGGGCATGGACGAAAAACTGCTGGCCGTGCCTGTTAGCAAAATCGACCCCTCTTTTGAGGGCATTGAGAGCTACGAAGACCTGCCCAAGGCGACGCTGGATAAGATCAAGAACTTCTTTGAGACCTACAAGATGCTTGAGCCCAACAAATGGGTCAAGGTTAAAGAGTTCCAGGGCAAAGAGCAAGCGGCTCAACTTCTTGAAGCCGCCATCAAGAACTACAAGTAAACCCCTCTCCTTCCCCCTTGGCGGGGGGCTTTAACGCAGGTTGTGATAGACGTAACTATCAACCCCGTTGGCAATGCCTTCCGCCAATAGTTTCCGATACTTTGACGAAAAGAGCCGTAGCGCCTCGGTCGGGTTGGTAATATACCCCACCTCGATCAGCACCGCGGGCATCTGCGCGCCCACCAGCACCCAAAACGGCCCCTCCCGCACGCCGTTGTCCACCACGTCGTTATAAGCGCGCCTGACCGACATGAGCATCTGGCGTTGCAGGTCAATGGCCAGCTTATTTGACTCAATGATTTTTTCTCGGTTTAGAACGCTCAAATAGGCCTCTTTGCTATAGCGGTCCATCGACTTGATATCACTGCTGTTCTCAATGGCCGCCACCCGCTTGGCCCGGTTGGTACGGGCACGGGAGAGAAAGTAGGTCTCAATGCCGCGGTTTTTGATCTTGCCCCCCCGCCTGGGAGCCGCGTTGGCGTGAATGGAGATAAAAAGATCGGCATGCTTGCGGTTGGCAAAACGGGTGCGACGCTTGAGGGGAATGAAACGGTCACGCTCTCTTGTCAGATAGACCCGATACCCCCGTTTTCTCAAAATGGTTTTAAGCTCTTTGGCCAGGGCCAATACCGCGTCTTTTTCCCGTTTACCGCGGTAGCCCACCGCGCCGCCGTCCTTCCCGCCGTGACCGGGATCAATAACGACGGTATAGGTTTTATCCGGCCGGTAGGCGCCGGTTGCCGCGCCTACCGCCGGCGCCCCCCGCTTTAATCTGACACGGCGGCCTTGACGGGCCTCTTTTTGGGGTCTATGTTTGCGAAACGACCGGGACGTTTGAGGTTTGGAAGGGGTGTGGCGCACCGTTAAGGATGCGCCAGGAAGCGTAATTTCAAGCCGTTTACCCTCAAGGCGCCATAGCGGTTGATAGGGGTGTGTCGTCTCAACCACCACCCGCACCCGGCGGGGATCAAACTGCCCGATACGAATCTCTTTAAATCCGTCTCCCTTGACTCTTTTGATGGCGTAAGGCAAAGCGGCGGGCTGGAGGTCAAAGATATAAAGCCAACGCCCCTTCTCTTTCAAAACAAAGTGGTGCACGTCCCGTTTTGAGAGCGGCCGGTCAAAACGGAGCGATAACCGATGCGCGGTAATCTCACTCTTTACCAGCCTGGCCCGTTTGCCGGTATGACGCACAACCGGCCGGCTGAGCGTCCGACTACGGGAGGCTCTTTGTGCCTGGCGCTGACGGGTCGCGGGAGCGACGCTTTTAAGCGCGTTACGGTAGCGTGTCGCGTCAAGCCCCAATCGTTTAGAAGCCTTGATCAAACCTTCCAGGGCTCTTTTTTGTAAGGCTTTATCGCTTTCAAGCAACCCTTTCATATACAAAGACTGATAATCGTGATAGCCGCGCCAAACCACCGTTTTGGACGCAGACGCCACGGAGCGCTCGGCTTTCTTAAGCTGGGCGTCATACCCGCCGGCCCATACAAAGAGGCAGGAAAAAAGCAGGAAAAGAAGCGCGAAGCGTGCCTTTTTTATGGCCTCACTCCCCATGCACCAGTTTATGCATCAGCTCTTTGACACTGATGATCTCGTTCAATCGCCACCCGTTGGCGCCGGAGAAGTAGAGTCCAAGTTCCCTGTCGCCCAGATAGGCGTCACTGAGCCTGTCGGCGATGCAGTAGCCTACCTCTTTGGCTTCCACGCCCCGCTTGCAGGGCGCCACGCAGTTGCTGACGCACTTGATGGCCGGGCCTTCGCGTTTGGCCACCAGGTCGATCAGGTTGGTGCGCACCCCACGGGCCGGATACCCCACGGGCGATTTGAGAAGCAGAATATCCTCCTCTTTGGCATCCAGTAGAATCTGTTTGAAGGTCTCGCTGGCGTCGCACTCATGGGTGCCGATAAAGCGCGTGCCCATCTGCACGCCCGCCGCGCCCAGCTCGATACAGCGCTCAATATCCTTTTTGTCCCAGATACCCCCGGCGGCAAAGACGGGCATACCGCCCCACTGCTTCGCCTCTTCGACGACCGGGCCGATGAGATTTTCAAGCTGGTACTCCTCCATCTGGCACTGCTCGTAGGTAAAGCCCTGGTGCCCGCCGCTAAGGGGCCCCTCCAGAATCACCGCATCAGGCAGGCGGTTGTAGCGCTTCTCCCAGCGGCGGCAAATCAGGCGCAGGGCCTTGGGAGAGCTGACAATGGGCACCAGCGCCACGTCGGGAAAGTCGGCGGTGAATTCGGGCATATTGGTGGGCAGGCCCGCTCCGGTGATAATGATGTCCGCGCCCGCCTCGCAACTGTCGGTCACGACCCGTCCGTAGTCGTTGATGGCGTAAAGCACGTTACACGCCAGCGGCGCGTCCCCGCAGATTTTGCGGGCATTCTCAAAAATTTTAAAAAGCGCTTTTTTGGAGTAGAAGTTCTCGGTTTCCAACGGCCTGCCGGCCACCAGCTTGTCGGCGTACTGTTTGTTTTCATAGTAACCGGTACCTACCGAACTGATCACCCCCAGGCCGCCTTCAAGGCTCACATGGCCGGCCAGCCGATCCCAACTGATACCGACACCCATTCCCCCCTGGATAATCGGGTACTTCAGTTCATATTTTCCGATCTTGACGGGTCGCAATTCCACTACTTCACCTTCACTTTCGCAAATTTCTTTTTTCCTACCTGAAGTATATAATCTCCGGGAGTTAATTGCAAGTCTTTATCAAGAACTTTCTCCTGATCGATCCGCACGGCCCCCGCTTGCAGATCCCGCCTGGCCTGCGAGGTGGAAGGCTCCAGTCCCGCCTCTACCAGCGCCTTGGCGATCCAGAGGGGCCCTTGCAGTTCAAATTCGGGCATATCGGAGGGAAGCTCTTTTTGTTTGAAGACTTTGTTAAACTCCGCCAACGCCGCCTTGGCTGACGCCTCATCGTGAAAACGGGCCACGATCTCCTCGGCCAGCATCTCCTTGGCCCGCTTGGGGTGCAGGGCGCCGCTTTGCACGTCGGCTTTCATGGCTTCGATCTCATCGAGACTCCGGGCGCTGAGCAGTTCATAATAGCGCCACATCAGCTCGTCGCTGATACTCATGACCTTGGCGAACATGGTGTTGGGCTCTTCGGCCACGCCGATAAAGTTGCCCAGCGACTTGCTCATCTTCTGCACGCCGTCAAGGCCTTCGAGAATCGGCATCATCAAGACCGCCTGCTCCTTTTTAAGCCCGTAGGCCCTTTGCAGGTGGCGTCCCATTAAAAGGTTGAACTTCTGATCGGTCCCCCCGATCTCAATGTCGCTCTCAAGCACCACGCTGTCGTATCCCTGAAAGAGGGGGTAGAAAAACTCGTACAGCGAGATATCCTGCCCGCTTTTAAACCGCTTCTCAAAGTCATCCCGCTCCAGCATCCGGGCCACGGTGCGCTTGGAGGCAAGCTCGATCATCTCGTAACTGGAGAGTCTGCCCAGCCACTCGCTGTTAAAAACCACTTTCGTCTTGGCCGGATCAAGAATCTTAAACACCTGCGCCTCGTAACTTTTGGCGTTGGCTTTGACCTCCTCTTTGCTTAGCTTCTTTCTTGTCTGGCTTTTGCCCGTCGGATCGCCGATCATACCGGTAAAATCGCCAATCAGAAACTGCACGATCCCGCCATATTTTTGAAACGTGGCCAGCTTTTGCAATAACACCGTATGGCCCAGGTGCAGATCGGGTGCCGTGGGGTCAAAGCCCGCTTTGACATAGTAGGGTTCCCCCGTCTCAAAATAGCGTTTGAGCAGTTTTTCAATCTGTTCATCGGTAATGATCTCCGCACTGCCCCGGCGAATCTCCCGTAAAGCCTCTTCTAACATCTCGCAATCCTTTGTCATGATGGTTGTTTGTACGCGTCGGTCAAACTGGTCATCTCAATCACCTTAAAGCGGCGCGCCAATAGTGATTTCAAGCGGGTTTTGTCACTCTCTTTGCTCTCAATGATCAGCTCGCAAAGATTGCTCTGCGCCAGGCCGTCCCCCAGTTTGATGGCGATGATGTTGATATCGAGTTTCACCATAAACCCAAGCAGTCGGGCCAGGGTTCCTTTCTCGTCTTTGAGGGTAATGAGTACCCGGTAACGGCTGGGACGGCTCTCGTTCCACTGCACAAAGAGCATCGGGGCGCCCGCTTCAATCATCTCGTACGCCTTTTCGCAAAACTTGTGGTGCACCACCGCCTTGTTACCCGTTTTAAAGGCCACGATCGGATCCCCACGGCGGGGATGACAGCAGTAGTCAAACTCCACGCCGCTGATTGTATCGGCGGCATAGATGACAAAATTCTCAAACGCGTAACGGCGCAGGCGTCGCGGTCCCAGTTTCAAAAGACCCGCA
>JAMOMS010000257.1 GCA_027067015.1 Campylobacterales bacterium
AGCGCGAGCATCTTTTTGGCAAAACGGTAGAGCGCCCCGTCGGTTGTTAACAGGTACCAGGCCCTGGCCACCGACGCTGTAAGCGACTGCCGCGCCCACGCAAACTCGTAAGCCATCGCCCGCGCCGTCGCCTCGTCGGCGGCCACCAGATTGGCAATACGCCCCCACACATCGGCCTCCCATCGCACGCCGACCCCCAAATAACCGCTGTTATACCCTTCGCTTCGTCCGCTTACGCGACCCGCCGCGTCCACTCTGGGGCCCAAATCGGACGCGCTTAGCGACGCCACCGCCGAGGCTTGCTCGATTCTTGCCAACGCCAGACGCAAATCGGGATTGTGCCGTTGGGCAGACGCCACCAGCTCTTCCAGCGCTTTGTCGCCCAATCGGCTCAACCAACCGTTTTGGACCGGGGCTTTTTTGAGGGGCAAAGCAAACGCTTCGGGCGCTTTCTGCTCTTTTATAACCGCCTCTTTCGCCCTTTTGGCCGGCTCGGCCGTGTTTTGGGCCGCGCAACCGCCCAGCAATACCGCAGTCACAACCGCCAGCAATCGATCGCTCCGCATCGCCCCTCCTTAATGGAACCGCAAAAAGTGCGACCAGGTAATCATGCGCAGTAAAATCCTTCGCACGATCGCCGTATGGCCCCAGTAACCGCTATTAACACCGTAAACCGCCACGTCGGCGTCCACCCCCATAGGCAGGCCGATCTGCGAGAGGTTTTTATCCAGATCGATAATCACGGGAATCAACCCCTGGGGCAACTGCCTGGCGAAACTGACCATATCCTGACTCGGTTTAAGCTCCCCTTCGGCCACGGCGGGCAAGACCCGGCGCACGCGCCCTTGAAAAGTCATACCGGGATAGGCGGGAAAGACCACCTCGGCCTCATCGCCCGGATCGATATTGGAGCTGGGTTCGGGCGCAAAACCGGCCACCAGCGTGGCGGTGGAGGCGTTAATAAAGGTCATCATCGGCTGAAAGGGAAACGGCACCGCCATCTGCCCGGGCCGTACCCGCACGTGGGTCACAAACCCGTCGGCGGGGGCGCGTACCACGCAACTTTCCAGATTAAATCGCGCTTCAGCCAGTTGTGCTTCCAAACTGGCGACCCGTTTGCGATACTCCTCAACGTCAAACCGCGATCCGCCCGCCCGCCTGCGCAACCGCTCCATATCGGCCAGACGTTTTTTGGCAAAGGCCAGTTGCGCCTCAAGCTCTTCGACCCGGGCCCGATAGGGGGTGGGATCGATCTTAAAGAGCACATCCCCCTTTTTAAGCGGTTCGTTGGGGCGCACCGGCACCTCGATCACTTTACCCTTGACGTTGGGCACGATCTGGGTGGCCACGTAAAAGATACGCGCCTGTCGGCTGGCCGGGTGGTAGTAGGCCATCCCCATCAACACGTGACCGATCAACACCACGCCGCCCAACACGGCGGTTGTGAGGGTCCACTTATTCACAGGGATTTTAAAGACCTTAAAGATCGTCCAACAAAGCGCCGTATAGGTTAAAAGCATCAAGGTTTCCATCAGCGCGCCCCCTCTTTTTCGGCCAACTTTCTCTCCAGCTCGGCCACCTTCCTCTCCAGCTCGTCAATTGCCCTGAGTCGGCCTTTTAACTCTTCGGAAGGCTCGATCTCTACCTTCTCCATTCCCCAACCCGCGTCGGGACGGTACAGATAGGCCCAGATCCACAAAAAGGGCCAGATCGTGTGCATCAAAAACAGACTCACCCATCCGGCGGCGTGGATCGCCTCGGCGTGGGGATGGTTGCGTTTTTTGGCGATCTCGTAGGGAATGTCGTGAATATAGATGACCAGGTAGACCAAAAAGATAGCCACCACCGCAAAAATCCCCAGCGCGATGAAGTCTAACAGCCTGGGCTCAATATGCATGACGCTCCTTTTACATCGATACTTTTTCCCATCATACCCCACTCTCTCTTAAAAAAAATTCTTTTTATAAACGGAAATTGATACCTTTTGTATTCTTAACGGGTTGATTTGTGTTATAGTTAAAAATCACCATTACACAAAAGAGGGAGACCGATGAAACGAATCCGTTTCAAGCGGGTCAAAGAGGCGCTAACATACCTAAAAAACGCCAAAGACAAGAGTGTCCTGATCCTAACGCCCGTCGCCGACGAAAAGAAGATTCAAAAGGCCCTGAAGCGGGCGGGGCTGGCCATGAGTGCCCATGTAATCGCCCTTGAGGAGATCGACGAAGGGGCCATTATCCCCTTTGACGGCGACGAAGCAACCCATATACTCAACCAGTACAAGGCGGCGGTCGATAAAGCCCTGCTGGTCTCAAAAACCGACAAAAACGGCATCATCACCTACGCCAACGACCATTTCGCCCGCTGTAGCGGCTATAGCCCCGAAGAGTTGGTCGGACGCCCCCACAACATTGTCCGCCATCCCGATATGCCGGCCAAAACCTTTAAAAAGATGTGGAAAACCATCCTGGCCAAAAAGCCGTGGCAGGGGATCATTAAAAACCTGAACAAACAGGGCAAAAGCTACTACGTAGACGCCACCATCTACCCTATTCTCGATAGCAACGGGGAGATTTTGGAGTTTATCGCCCTGCGCAAAGATGTCACCCGCCAGATGGAGGACAAAGAGAAACTCAAAGCCAAGGAGCGGGAGCTTCAGACCATTTTAAACAACCTGGATGCCGTCACCCTTTACGTCTCCAAAAAGAAAGGGGTACTCCGTGTCAATCGGCGATTCTTTGACTATTTTGACTTTAAAAACATCAAAGAGTTCAAAAAAAAGCACGCCTGCATCTGCGATCTCTTTTTGGAAGAGGAGGGGTATATCTATCCAAAGGCGCGAGAGGATTGGCTCGATTTTGTCTCCAACAACCCCGACCGTCGCCACAAGGTGAAAATGCGGGACAAAGAGGGCAAAACACGCACATTCTTGCTAAAGGTCACGCCGCTTGGAAAGAAACGGTTTGTCCTGACCCTCAACGATATCACCCCCATGGAAGAGGCGCTCATGCGCGCCCGGCTCAACGAACACGCCAAATCGCAGTTTGTGGCCAACATGAGCCACGAAATACGTACCCCGCTCAACGGCATACTCGGTTTTACCGAGCTTCTTTTGAAAAAAGAGCTTGACGCCGAAACGGCACGTTATTTGCAAATTATTCACCAAAGCGGCCAAACCCTGCTGGGTATTGTCAACGACATCCTGGATCTCTCCAAGATCGAAAGCGACGCCATGCGACTGCATCCTGAACCGGCCGACCTGGTGCAGGAGCTTGAAGGCATCGCCACCGTTTTTGCCGCCAAAGCCAAAGAGAAACACATTGACTACGCCGTCTTTATCGACCCCTCCATTCCCCCCGTCGTCTGCGACGTCCTGCGGATTAAACAGGTGCTGGGCAACCTGATTAACAACGCCGTCAAATTTACACCGGAGTATGGGGAGATCCGCCTGAACGTGGAACTCAAAGAGCAGACCGCAGAGCACGCAACCGTCAAATTTTGCGTGCAAGATACCGGCATCGGCATCACGCCCCAACAACAGGCCCGTATCTTTACCCCCTTCAGCCAGGCCGACGAAACCATCCACAAAAAGTTCGGGGGAACGGGGCTTGGCCTTCCCATCAGCGCCCGTTTTGTGGAGATGATGGGCTCACGCATTCAGCTCAAATCCCAAAAAGGCGAGGGAGCCACCTTCTTTTTCACATTGACGTTCCCGCTTGCCAAAACAGCTCTTTTAGTGCCTCGCACACCAAAGCTCTTTGATCAAACCGTCCATCTGTTTGTGCCCAAAGAGCACCATTCGGCACTCTTTGAAACCGTTTGCCACTATCTGAAAGTGTGGCACATCACCTACCGGGAGCACCCCACGCCCCAAACCCTGCCCCATGATGCCCTTCTTGTGATTCTTAGTGCCGACGACCTGCCCAAACTGCCGCTTCAAAAGTGGCGTCATGAACGGCCCCGCCTGCATTTTGCCTGCCTCACAAACGGCGATCTGACACCGCCCGAAGAGGCTTACAACCTTCACCCGTTACAGATACCGGTGATCGGATCGACACTTTTTGACCTGCTCACATCCGTCTTCGGCCCATCCACCGCCGCACCCGCCCAAACCGCCAAGCCCCGTCAAACGCCTCGTTTCCGCGGCAAAGTCCTGGTAGCCGAAGACAACCCCGTCAACCGGCTTTTAATCACCGAACTACTCAAAGAGAGGGGGCTGGAGATCGTCACGGCCCAAAACGGCACGGAAGCCATAGAGCGCTACCGCGCCGAAGGCCCTTTTGGGCTGATTCTCATGGACATCAATATGCCAGAAACCGACGGCGTGGCATCGGCGCTCACCCTGCTTAAAGAGGGGTGCCAAACCCCTATTGTCGCGCTGACGGCCAACGCCATGCATGACGAGAAGGCCCGCTATCTTAAGCTGGGTTTTGCCGACCACTTGGCCAAACCCATTGACAGCGCGGCACTCGATAATGTTCTTAGGGCCTACCTGAGCGAAAAGAAAGAGGAGACGGAACAACCTCGTTTCGATACGGTCAGTTTTGCACCGCTTAAGCGCTATTTGGGCTTAAAAAACGAAAAGGTTTTATCAACCCTTTTGGAGCGCTTTGCCAACAGTGTTCCCGCGCAGATTGAAGAGATTGAAAAGGCCGTCATACACAACGACGCCGACGCGCTGGCGCAAACGCTTCACAAAATCAAAGGCGCTGTCGGCAATATGCGTTTTGAGCATGCCTATCACCAAACCCTTCAACTCGAAAAAGCGCTAAAATCCACCAAACCCGCTCGCTTAAAAGAGGAGCTCTCACTTCTAAGCGCCCGCCTATGGGACCTGAAAGAGAAGATTGCCCGTTTTTTAGCGAATAACAACGTCGATACGTAACCTATCCGTACTTTTGGGCCCCAAGGCCCAAAAAATCCTTTAATCACCCATTGTTTACATCCATTAACATGATATAATTACCGTTTGACCCGTTCAAAACTTCCAAAAGGAGTGAGCGATGGCACTCAACGACCTCTCCATTCGTACCAAAATAGTCGCATTGGTAGCCCTGCCCATTACTTTGCTACTCTACTTTGTGGGCACGTCGGCCTATCAACTCCAAATCGATCGTCTCAACGCGAAAAAGTCGTATGAACTGGTAGAGACCACCCAGGCGCTAAGCCGTCTCATTCACGAATTGCAAAAAGAGCGCGGTATGAGTGCCGGATATCTTGGCAGTCGTGGAACAAAATTTGCCGAACGTTTCAACGACCAGTACGCTCTTACCGACCGACGTATCCAAGAGGTGCAGTCGGCGATCGGAAAACTGGATTTTAGCCGTTATCCCAACCGCATCCGCATGGCGCTACAAACCCTGCTAAAAAGACTCAAGCAAATCCCCGCCATGCGCCAAGCGGTGCGCAAACAGCAAGCCGACGTCAAACGGGCCGTGGCCTTTTACACCGCCATCAATACCCAAATTTTGGATATCGTGACCGAAACGGCCCTGCTGGCCCCCGACAAGGCCACGCTCTCCATGCTCTCCAGTTACGGCGCATTTTTAAAGGCCAAAGAGAAAGCGGGTATTGAACGGGCGGTACTGAGCACGGTTTTTGGCCTGGACCGTTTCACACCCCAAACCTATGAAAAATTCATTAGTCTGTTGGCCGAGCAGAACGCTTACATTGACGACTTTTT
>JAMOMS010000258.1 GCA_027067015.1 Campylobacterales bacterium
ATTCCCTTTATTCACTGCCCCGAATGCGGTTTGGTGCCAGAATGTGAGGAGAACCTGCCCGTTACCCTGCCCGAAGATGTCGAAATTACCGGTGAGGGCAACCCGCTGGAAAACCACCCCACCTGGAAAGAGACGACCTGCCCCCGTTGCGGCGCCAAAGCCCAGCGCGAAACCGATACGATGGATACCTTCGTGCAATCAAGCTGGTATCAATTCCGCTACGCCACCGATCCAAAAAAGTGGGAGCGGACGGGTATCGACAAAGAGGACGCCAGGTATTGGATGCCGGTGGATCAGTACATCGGCGGGATTGAGCACGCCATTTTGCACCTGCTTTATGCGCGATTTTTCACCAAGGCGCTAAGAGACCTGGGGTATCACGACATCGACGAGCCCTTTGCCAGACTCCTGACCCAGGGGATGGTGCTCAAAGACGGGGCGAAGATGAGCAAATCCAAAGGCAACGTGGTCGATCCCGACGCCCTGGTGGCCAAGTACGGCGCCGATACGGCGCGGCTTTTTATTCTTTTTGCCGCGCCGCCGACCCAGGAGCTGGAGTGGAACGACAGCGCCGTGGAGGGAGCGCATCGCTTTTTGCGAAAACTCTATGACCGGGCCGTGAAGACCACCCCCTGTGAGGCACTGCCTTCTATCGACCACAGCGGCTTGAGCAAAGAGGAAAAAGAGGCGCGCAAAAAGGTCTACGAAGCGCTTAAAAAGGGCGAGGAGGTCTATACCGAGCGCTTTACCTTCAATACCCTTATCGCCGCCTGCATGGAGGCGCTTAACGCCTTGGACAAGCAGAAAAACGAGGCGGTCTGGCAAGAGGGGATGTGGGTGCTGTTAAATCTTTTGGAGCCCATTGTGCCCCATATTGCGTGGGAGTTGAGCGATCGGCTCTTTGGGCGGGAGAATTTTGGCATAATAGAGCCTAAAGAAGAGGTATTCGTGGCCGATACGATCGGCATGGGTGTCTCTGTCAACGGCAAACCGCGCGCGCAGATCGAGGTGGCGCCGGGGGCAGATAAAGAGGAGATTTTAAAAATCGCCAAAGCGGCGGTGCCCAAATGGCTGGAGGGCAAGACAATCATAAAAGAGATTGTGGTGCCCGGCAAGCTGGTGAACCTGGTAGTCAAATAGAAAGGTCAAACATGAAGAGATGGACGGGAGTGATAGTAACGGCGTTTTTCCTGCTGGCCGGGTGCGGCTATAAGCCGGCGACCACCTATACCAAGAAGGTTTTGAGCGGGAAGGTCTATACCGATATCAAAATCTATCTGCGTGATCCCGAAAACGCCGTGTTGGTCAAAGACGCGCTCAATGAGGCGATTGTCAGCCGTTTTGGGGCGCGGGTGGTGAGCAAACAGGAAGCAACGTCGATTTTGCACGTCAAGTTTGACCGGGTCTCATTCCGCCCTATCCAGTATGACCAAAACGGTTATGCCGTCTACTATCGGGCCGTGGTGGTGCTCAATATCGACTATACGACCCCCACGGCCAAAGGGCATAAAAAGGTGAGCGGCATTTACGACTTTCCCATTGAGCCGCAGGCGATTATCTCCGACGCACTGCGCTTTCAGGCCATCAAGAACGGATCGGCCAAAGCGCTTGACGCCTTTATCTCCTATATGACTCAACAAGGCGCACTGTTATGACCATTCAGGAGATTATCAAAAAGTCTCTGCAAGAGGTCAAACGGCGGGGCGTGACACTTAGCCCCGATGTCTATGAGGAGATCTTTTGCCAGCAGGCCAAAAAGGCCAACGTGATCGTGGAAGATTGCCAAAAGCTGGAAAAGTACCTCAAACGCCTCTCGCCTGACCTGCAAAAGACGGTCAAAAAACGCCATGTCAGTTCGGTCGATCAACTGGTGCAGTATCTGGCGTCCGAAGTGATGCGGGCCGATAGCGCCAAAAGTTCCGAGATTATCCAGGCTTATGTCTTGTTGGTTAAGCGACTGCTTCAGGCGGTGGCGCTTTATAAAGATACCCAGGCGGTGGCGATGGCCGACAAAGACAAAGAGAAAGTGGCCGCCTATTTAAGCAAAGAGGAGATTGACGCCATCCGGGAGCACTGGACCGCGTTTGTCGTGGAGTTTGACGAGACTTTTATACAAAACCTTGCCCGCCGTTGCGGGGTAGAGGACAAGGGATTGCGGGAGGTGATCTCGGCGGCCGACGCGTGTTTGCGTGCCGCAAAGGCGCCGACGGCGGAGCTGGAAGCGCTGGGCCATGTGCTGGTGGCCTCGTTGGCCCCCTCTATCGCCTCTCCTACGGATGAGGTGTTGGCGCAAGTCAGTGACGTGATTCGGCAAAATCCCGAAATGCTCACCTCTACCGGTATGCTGGAGGATATTAAAGAGGCGATTCGTCGGCGTGTCGCGCTGGACAAAGAGGCGGTCACGGAGCAGATGAGTGAGCTTGACTCCATCATCGAGCACATCAACCAGGCGCTCATTCGCGTTATTGACTGCGGCGAGAGCAACCATGAGGCGATCTGCGCCATCCAGGGGGAGCTGGACGGGCTGGATCTAAAGGCGGACTCGTTTGAGGTTATCCATAAAAAACTGTTGGCAATCGCCAGTTCGCTGGAGATCGAGACCCGTATGCTCAGTGAGGAGATGAATAAAAGTAAGGAAGAGGTGCATCAGCTTCAACAGCGAGTCAGGTTACTGGAACAGGCTTTGCGGCAGGAGCGTAAGCGTTCGGCCACCGATACACTCACCAAACTGCCCAACCGCCGGGCTATTGATGATTTTCTTTCCAAAAAGGAGGCGGCGTTTAAACGCTACGGCGACAACTACTCGGTGGTACTCTTTGATATTGACCACTTCAAAAGCGTCAACGACACCTACGGGCACGACGCGGGAGATGTGATTTTGGCCTCCTTTGGCAAGATGTTGCGGCGTTACAGTCGGGAGGCCGACTTTGTGGGACGCTGGGGCGGCGAGGAGTTTTTGGTGGTTTTGCCCAAGACCGATCGGGAGGGGGCCAAAGTGTTTGCCGATAAATTGCGGGATGTTGTGGCCAAAAGCAAGTTTATGTACAAAAACACCCGCATTCCCATTACCGCCAGCGGCGGCGTGGCGGATAGGGCATCCAACCCGGGATTGGAAGAGACGATCAAACGGGCCGACGAGAATCTCTACCGCGCCAAGGCGGGAGGGCGCAACCGGATTGAAGGGTAATGAAACTGCAAACCTTTTTGGCGCGTAAGCCGCTCTATTACGACACGATTGATCTAACCCGTATGCCGGGTGCTTACCGGGAGGTGGCCGACCGCCTGCATTTTGGCGACGTGGTACATATTATTGGCACCAACGGCAAGGGAAGCACGGGGCGGATGCTGGCCGAGATGCTTAGAGAGAAGGGGCGTGTCGGACACTACAGCTCGCCCCATATCCTCAAATTCAACGAGCGCATCTGGCTGGACGGTCGGGAGATAAGCGATGATGCGCTGGAATCTGCCCACGAGAAGTTGATAGGGTGGCTCAAGCCCGAAACGGCCGAGGCGCTAAGCTACTTTGAGTATACGACCCTGTTGGCGTTGACCGCTTTTGAGGGGTGTGATTACGTGGTGTTGGAGGCGGGCCTTGGCGGGGAGTTTGACGCCACGGCGGTGGTGCCAAAAACCTTGACGCTGGTGACACCCATAGGGATGGATCATACCGCCTTTTTGGGTGAGAGTATCGAAGCGATTGCCCAAACCAAGCTCAGAAGCATTCAAAACCGTGCCGTCATGGCGCCCCAGCGTGAACCGGCGGTGGAGGCGGTGGCGCGCCAGGTGGCCGAAGAGAAGGGGGTGCGCATCGAGCCGGCGGAGCGCTACTTTACGCCCCGCCTGGAGCGGGAGGCGTATGAAGTGGTAGACGCGAAGGGGTGGCCCTCTTTTTTGGAAGAGAATCTTTTGACGGCTTGCGCGGCTTACCGGGCGCTTTGCGGCGGGGTTGCGCCTGTTGAGAGATTGCGTGATCTGGTGCTAAAGGGGCGTTTTCAAAAGGTCGCGCCCAATGTCATTGTGGATGTGGGACACAACGAGGCGGCGGCCGAGGCGGTGGCCGGGGCGTTGCGCGGTGAGAAACGGGTGCTGGTCTATAATGCCTTGGATGACAAGGCGATTGAGCGGGTATTGGAGATATTGGCGCCGGTGTGTGAGCGTATTGAGATTGTCTCTTTTGAAAATGAGAGGGTCGCGCCCCGCGAAAGGATAGCGGCGGCGGCCCAGGCGGTCGGGCTGGAAGTAAGAGGCTTTCAAGGGCTTGAGAAAACGAAGAGTTATCTGGTTTTCGGCTCATTCTATACGGTAGAAGCCTTTTGTCAAAAGACGGGTATTGTATTGTGAAACACCGAATTCTTATTACCGTCACCGATATTCGGCGGTTTCGCCAATATACGCTTAATCAGATTGTCAAATGGCTTGTCGGTGCCGGTTTGGTGATATTGTTGGCGGCGTTGGCCGGCGGGTGGTACTATATCCATACGCTCAAACAGCTCAACAGGGAAGCGCGTCTGAAACAGACGCGCTTGCAAGAGCGTATTGGGGCGTTGAGCCAGACGGTCTCCGAGCTTGAGATTGAGGTGGGCAAAAAAGAGTCGCAATTGACGCAGTTGGGTGATCGCCTGGCCGGTATTGAGGCGGTGGTCGGCAGTGAACCGGTAGCCGGTAATAACCTGGATAGCCGCTTAGAAAGCGTCACGCTGGGGGCGGCCCAACTGGCCCTGCTCTTTTCCATTGTCCCAAACGGCGCGCCTTTGCCGATGGAGGGGGTAACCAGCGCCTACGGCTGGCGGGTTCATCCGCTTTTAAAAAAACGGGAGTTTCACCCGGGGATCGACCTTCGGGCCAAGCGGGGCAAACCGGTCTGGACCACCGCCGACGGGGTGGTGGAGTTTGCCGGTTACCACAAACGTAGCGGTTACGGCAACCTGGTGATTATTGACCACGGGTTTGGGTTTAAGACCTATTATGGGCATCTTAAAAAGGTGACCGTCAAACGGGGCGATACGGTGGTTAAAGGGGATATTATCGCCATCAGCGGCAATACGGGGCTCAGCACCGCCCCACACCTGCATTACGAGATTCGCTTTTTGACCCGTACCGTCAACCCCTACTGGTTTATCAAGTGGCAAAAGAGCGATTACCGCTCTATTTTCAAGAAGATCAAAGGCGTACCATGGGAATCTTTCATCGCGCTGATCAACCACATGGCCTCACAGGCCATACCAGTGTCATCGCGCCCGGCACAAAAATAGAGGGGAATGTTCAAAGTGGAGGCGGGGTCCATATTGACGGCACCGTCACCGGCGACGTCAAAGCCGAGCGTTATGTCATTATTACGCCCGGCGCGGCGGTCTACGGCAATGTTTGGGCCGATGAAGTCTATGTGGGGGGAATGGTCGTAGGCGATATTTATGCCCGTCATGTGGAATTTTACGATCTGGGAACCTGTCACGGTAAGCGTTTTGGGAAGGAGTCAAACGCGTGATAGAACCCGCTCTTTATGACTATCTGAGCCGTCATGCCGTTAACGGGGTGGTTGTCGAGAATGACAAAGAGGCCCAAAACGCCAAGGCAATCGCGGCGGTGCTGGGGATTGAGGCGGCGGTACTGCCCGATTTCAGGGCTGTCTGGGGTGAGGATCTTAGAAGCTGGAAAGAAGAGCTCTACGCCCTTTTAAAAGCGCTTAAAGCCTATGACGAAAACCCCAAAGCCCTGCTTATTGCTCCCTTTCGCACCCTCATGTACCCTCTACCCGCAGGCGAACTACTGCAAACCTTTCGTATCGAATTTGGCGATGAGATCGATCTAAACGCTTTCAAAGCGAAACTGCACGCGTGGGGCTATACCTTTGTCGATGTCGTCGAAGCGCCGGGGGAGGTATCGGTGCGGGGCGATATTGTCGATATTTACAGCCCCTTTGAGACGACCCCCTGGCGTATCTCGCTCTTTGATACCGAAGTGGAGAGCATTCGTCCCTTCGCGGTTGAGAGCCAAAAGTCGGACAAATCGCAAGAGCTGGAGGCTGTCAGCGTCGCGCCGGCCCTTTTTTCGCTCACGCCTGAAGCGTATGAAGCGCTGGCCAGGCGATGTGAAGCGAGCGGCTCGGATGTTTTTGTCAAAGATCCGGCCGCGCTGGGGCTGTGGCATCTTGAAAGCCTGGGGCGCGATCTGCTGGCGGGCAAAAAGGCGGTATTGGCCAAGGCGATGGAAGATGAGATCGACTTTGCTTACGAGCACGCCAAAAACATCCTCCCCAAAGCGCGCTTTGATCTGCCCGTGATTCCAAAGACGACCCGCGTCAAAGCCA
>JAMOMS010000259.1 GCA_027067015.1 Campylobacterales bacterium
GAGAGAGCTGTGGCAAACGCCCACCGAGCTGTTACAGATGGCGCTGGCGGCTTTTAT
Source organism: Campylobacterales bacterium (assembly GCA_027067015.1). GTDB lineage: Bacteria > Campylobacterota > Campylobacteria > Campylobacterales > Hydrogenimonadaceae > Hydrogenimonas. The sequence goes on from JAMOMS010000259.1 coordinate 58, forward strand.
AGGCGGGAGCGCGACCTATCTGATTCTGGGTATGGGTGACGAGAAGGTCAGGCGTGACCTGGCTATTGTTTTGATGGTGAGCGCGGCGCTGAGCTTCATTGTCTATATGGGTGAATACTACTTTGGCGCCATGAAGGCCGAAGAGGTGGCTGAGACCATCGCCTTTGTCAAAGAGGGGGGTGCGTATCACACCATGTTCTGGGTCGGTCAGAGCATGGGGTACATCCTGCCTGTCGTCCTGGTGATTTTGGGCCTGAAAAACAGCTCAAACAGTCTGTTGGCGTTGGCCGGCGTACTGGCGCTGGCGGGACTTTGGATCGCCAAGCACGTCTGGCTTGTGATTCCGCAACTTCTTAATCTGAGTTAAGCAGATGAACAAGATGGTTTTCAAAGCGGAAAAAGGGACTTTGTTCCTTTTGCATCGTCAAGCCGCGTCAGCGCGGCGGGCCCGCTGCCGAAGCGAACTCAGCGGGAGAAGCGAAAAGTCGATGAAAACTGCTTTTCATCGACCGCTTCGCACGACAATTGTCATGTGCGTAGCACGGCAAGATGGCCGAGTAGCCGGAGCGGCTTTGCCGGTACGGCGTATTATTGACTGCTAAGTAGGAGTGGAGAAAATGATTAACGAAAGCAGACGAACATTTTTAAAAGGCGCCGCTTTTAGCGTAGCGGGCGCGACGATTGCGACGGGCGTTTTCGAGACGGTGGCCGAAGCCTCCAAAGAGGAGACGGGGCGTTTTACCAATACCCCCGATTCGCTCAGTTTCTACCCGCCCCAGGAGGAGTGGGACAGCTTTACCGAGCTTGACGGGGGCGACTGGAAGCGGGGCGGCATTGCCCGCCGGGGCATCAAGAGCGAGAAAAACCCCGACGGCATCGAGGTGCATGACTACACCATCGTGCCCTGTGTCTGCTCCAACTGCGAAGCGGGATGCGGTTTGACGGCGTGGGTGGACAAGAAAACCCTGACCGTGCGCAAATATATGGGTAACCCCCTGCATAGCGGCAGTCGGGGACGCAACTGCGCCAAGGGTTACGCCGCCGAGAGCCAGATGTACGATCCTGACCGGATTCCCTTTCCCATCAAGCGGGCCCCCGGCTCCAAACGGGGCGAGGGCAAGTGGATCCGCATTACATGGGACGAGGCGCTCAAAGAGATCGGCAAGAAGATGCACGATACCCTCAAAGCGGGTGATGAGATGAGCAAAAAGCTCATCATGTACCATGTGGGCCGCCCCAACGAAAACGGTTTTGGCCACCGTGTGCCCCATACCATGGGATTGGACGGTTACGACTCACACACCAACATCTGCTCCGCCGGCGCGCGCCAGGGTTCCATCCAGTGGGCCAACGACGACCGCAACTCCCCCGACTGGGCCAACGCCAGGCTGATTTTCCTGCAATCCTCCCACGCGGCGGACGCGGGCCACTACTTCCAGCAAAGCGCCGGTCTCATCGCCGACGCCCGCAAACGGGGCGCGAAGATGGTGGTGCTTGATCCCAGGCTCTCCAACTCCGCCGGTATCGCCGATTTGTGGTTGCCCGTATGGCCCGGTACCGAAACGGCGCTTTATCTCTACCTGGCCAACCGTGTTTTGAACGAAAAAGACAAAAACGGTGATGACCTTGTAGACCACGCATTTGTGAAAAACTGGATCAACTGGGATCGGCTCATGGCCAACCGGGAGTATTTGAAATTCATGGTAGAGAAAGGGTATATCTCCAAAATGCCCGAAGACGAGAGTTATGAAAGCTTCATCGCGCTCATGCGTGAGCTCTACGCGCCCTATACCAAAGCGTTTGTTGTCAAAGAGTGTAAGCTTGAGGGGCAGGAGTACAAGCTGGACAAACTCTTTGAGATGTTTATTGACGCGGGGCCCAAAATTGCCACCTATATCTGGCGGGCCGGCTCCATCGCGCACCGGGGCGGCTGGATGATTACGCGTTCGGCGTTTTTGCCGCTGGCTCTGCGGGGTGCCATGCGCGGGGATATTGGCGGCGTAAGCTGGCACCACTGGCACAAAATCTCTATCGGCGGCAAGGGCGACACAGCGACGGTGGCGGGCAAAAAGGCGCCCAAGGTCGACGTATGGAACGAACTGGCCTGGCCGCCGGAATATCCGCTTAGCACCTATGAGATGAGCTTTATCCTGCCCCACCTGCTGATGGACGAGGAGTGGCAAAACAGCTGGCGCGCCAGGGGGCTGAACGTGCCGACCAAACTGGCGGTCTGGATTCCCAGGATGTACAACCCGGTCTGGATCAACCCCGACGGTTTCCGCTGGATCGAGGCGCTCAAAGACGAGAGCAAGATCGAGATGAGCTTCAACCTCTCGCCTACCTGGAGCGAGACCAACTGGTATTGCGACTATGTCCTGCCCGTGGGGCTGGCCGGCGAGCGGCACGACCAGCAGTCCGAGCCGACCAAACCGGAGCAGTGGACCGCCTTCCGCCAGCCGGTACTGCGCGTGGCGCTGGAGAAGATGGGATGGAAACCCAAGGTCGAATATCGCGGCACGCTGGAGGCGCATATGAAAGCGGGCCTGGGCGAGATTTGGGAAGAGAACGAGTTTTGGGCAGAGCTTTTGTGCCTGCACGTCGATCCCGACGGGAGCCTGGGGGTGCGCCAATATTGGGAGTCTAAGAAAAATCCCGGCACGCCCGTGACGGTCAAGGAGTACTACAACGCCGGTTTCGCGCTCATGCCCAACCTTAAAAAGGCGGCCGAGTCAGCGTATCCCGAAAGTGAGTACCCCTACTATGAATTTATGCGTGATCGGGGGGCCTGGACCGAGAAAACCGACGTCTATAAACCGCAGGAAAAAGAGCTTGAGTTCGACGGCACCTACTATCACGCCCACGGCCACAAGTATCATGTGGATGAGGTGGAAAAAGACCGCTTCGGCGTGCTCTGGATTACCGACCACGAGGGGCGCAAACGCTCCATCGGCGTGGAAGTGGAGGGCAAACTCTATGAAGGGTTCCATACGCCGGACAAGAAACTCGACCTCTTTTGCGAGTGGCTTATTGATTGGAAATGGCCCGAATACGCCCTGCCCATCTATCCGCGCAATGAGCGGGAGTATGACAAGATGATTCACATTGTCAGCCAGGTGCACCACCGCTATATAAAAGGGGAGAACGAGTTTGCGCTCAATACGGTCTTCAGGCTCCCGTACAACATCCATACCCGTTCGGTCAACTCCAAACACCTGATGGAGATCAGCCAGAACCACAACCCGGTCTGGATTCACACGAGCGACGCCGAGCGCCTGGGGATCAAGCGGGGGGATGCCGTGAAGGTGCGCATCGTCGATACCGTCTCAGGCCTGGAGAGCGGCTATTTCGTGGCCATGGCCGTACCGACCGAGGCGACGATGCCCGGAGTTCTTGCCAACAGCCACCACGCGGGCCGCTGGAAGCTCAAAAACGCCGTGGAGATTCCGGGCTTTGAGCATAAGCTGGGCGTCATGGGCGTGGGCGCGCCGCTGTATGAGATGACCATGGACGGCAAGGTGGGCACCCTCAAGCCCAAAGAGGGGATTGACGCCATTAAAAATCGTCCCAAAAGCTGGCAGTTCAAAGCCTTTAACAAAGACCTCGACAACATCTGGTGGGACGGGCTTAGCGGCTCATGGCAAAACGCCGTGGCGCCGGTGCATCCCGATCCTATCGCGGGTAATCACGCCTGGAACCAGAAGGTTATTTTGGAAAAGGCGGGCCCGGATGATGAGATCGGCGACATCTGGGTCAATTACGAAAACAACTTCAAAACCTTTAAAGCGTGGCGCGACAAACTCTGCCGCCCCCTCGATGCCAAAGACACCGAGCGGCGCCCCTACTGGATGCCCCGCCCGGCGGTGCCGCTGAGCAAGAAAGCCTACAGTTTCAAGGTCAAAGACCTCTAAAAGCGCTCCCCTTCGGGGGAGGCTTTGTCAGGTAAAAAGTAAAAGGTAAAAAGTAA
>JAMOMS010000260.1 GCA_027067015.1 Campylobacterales bacterium
TAAAATATATTTTTACCCGCTTTCACATTTTTAATGAGCAAATCGTAGTAAAATGACAACGGCGGTTTTTCAAAACCTTTTACCTTTTATTTTTTACCTATTACTTTAAAAAACAGGGTTTTTTATGAACGATATCCTCACCAAACAACTGGCCCGCATGAATCTTTACGCGCTGATCTCCCGGCTTTTGATGAAAGAGCTGGACGAGACAGCTTTAAAGCAGTTGGACGAAGATGAGATGATGCTCTCCTTTTTCCCCAACTACCGGCAGTGGGAGAATCGGAGTGAGCTTTCAAGAAAAGATCTGCTCGCGCGTTTTTTGAACGTTGATTTTACCAACCTCTTTGTTTTGCACCTCATTCCTTATGAGACCTTCTATACCCGGGATGACCAGATGCTGGAGACCGGTGGGGACAACCCGGTGCGCAAGGTGTATGAGCGGTTCGATTTTCGGGTGTCGCTGGAGAAGGCCAGAGCGGTCAGCCCTGATCATATCGGCATTGAGCTGGAGTTTATGTATATGCTTTGCGCCAGCGAGTACAAGGCTCTCAAAGAGGGAGACAAAAGCTCAGCGTGTACCTTGGCGCGGGTGGAGCGCGACTTTTTGCGTGACCACCTTTTGCGGTGGGCGCCGATGTTTTTGCAAAACGTCAAGGCCGAGTGCGCCACGCCGCTCTATTATGACACGGCGTCGCTTACGCTGGAGTTTATGCTAAGCGATTACGAGTACCTGCATACGCTCATTGATGAAGAAGGGTGTGACTACGACGCATGAGCACGCTCTTTTTTGACGCCGCCAAATGCGTAAGAAGCGCCACCAAATTCGCAACCTGCGAGGCGTGCGTGACGGCCTGCCCGGTCAAGACCGTCACCGTCGCCGAGAACGGTTTGCCCGCTTTTGTGCCGGCCGATTGCGTTGATTGCGGCGGGTGCGTGGGGGCCTGTCCGACAGAAGCCTTTGGATTGAAAAGCTTTGATGTTACCGACTTTTTCTTCCGTTTTATCGAAGCGGACGACAACCGGCTCTCCTGTCGCACCAATGTGCCCTGCCTGGCGGTATTTGGGGTGGAGCACTGGGTGGCGTTGGCGCTTTTGAAGCCGGAGGTGACGGCCGATGTCGGCCATTGCGCCGAGTGTGTGTGGCGCGAGCCTCTGTATGGGGATTTGACCGCAAGGATAGAAGAGGCCAACCATCTGCTTATGGCCGTTGAGAGCCCCCATAAGGTTTTGACGGCGCCGTTGGCTTTGGAAGCCGATAAGAATAACACCCCAAACCGCCGCGCCTTTTTGGAGAAGCTCTCACCCCGGGAAGCCTTGCGGGCCAAGGCGGCTTTTGAGGAGGCGGTGGAGGGCGCCATGGATGATCTGCGCCGACACGCTTTGGAAGGGTCGGCGTTGGCCAGACTGCGCCAAAAGGAGATTCCTGATCGGCGTAAACTCCTTTTTGTGGCGCTCAAACGCGCCCAGAAACCGCAAACGTACCATACGCTGGCCGAAGAGGCGCTCTCTTGTGTGTCGCAAAAGTTTATAGACGACACCTGTACCATGTGCCAGATGTGCTACCGCATCTGTCCCACCGGGGCGCTAAGCAGTGACGCCAAAAACAGCAAAATCTTTTTTGACGCCATGCTCTGCGTAAAGTGCGGGGCGTGTCACGACACCTGCGAGCCGGGCGCTTTGCACCTTCAGCCCGCTTTTGAGCTGAAGGAGTTTTTTGAGCCGACCCAGCGCCTGCTGGCCCGTTTCCCCCTGCGCCGTTGCGATGAGTGCGGGGTACACTTTGCCTCGGTAGAGGGCGCGCGGGTCTGCCCCCGGTGTGCCGTGGAGGAGGAAGAGGCGCTTGATCTTTGGGGACTGGAGAGAAAAGATGACGGCACGGTGGCCTTCAAGGCGGGCGAGGAGAGAGCGCTGGCCGATTGGCGAAGCGACACATCCGGCTTTGAGAACGCCCATTTGCCAAAGGATGAGAGATGATTGACGAGGGGATTTTGTCCAAAGAGAGCCGTTTGATCGCCCTGTACGGCCAAAACGCCCAGGCTTCGCCCTTTTTAAAACGGCTCAACACGGCTTTTCGTACCCTTGGACTGCCCGATTACGCCGTGGGGCTGGATATTGCGCCCGAACATTTTGCCTATATGCTTAAAGGGATGCCAAACTCCAAAGTCACCATGGCGCTTTATGAGCCCGAATACCGCAAAGAGGCGGCGGCGCTGGTGGATCTGCCCGACACCTGCACGACGCTTAGCGGCCTGTGTGACGGTGCCGT
>JAMOMS010000261.1 GCA_027067015.1 Campylobacterales bacterium
TAAAAGAGGAGATCTCAAAAATCGAGGCGGAGCTGGAAGACGTTCGCAAAAAGTTGACGTCTTATCAGACATCGGTTTTGCGCGCGGTTGTGAGAAACCGGGGGGCGTGGCGGGAGTATACGAGTGTGGTCTTTAGGCTTTTAACACCCCCGATGGAGTTGGAGTACCGTCCCAAAGCGGGTGCCGAAGGCGAGGAGATCTACCTTGAGCAAATTGAGGATGAGGGGTTTGAGGTGGCGGTAAGGAAGATAGAGAAATGATTGCGGGCATCTTTGGCAAGGTGGTCAAGAAAGACCCCACCTTTTTGCATGTGGCCACGCCCGGCGGGGTGGTGTATGAGGTCTTTGTCTCTTTGCAGTGTAGCGCGGCGGTGACGGAGCCGGAGGTATCCTTGCAGACTACCCATATCGTCAGGGAAGACGCGCAACTGCTTTTTGGCTTTTTGGACAGTCGGGAGAAGCGGATGTTTGATACGCTTATTAAAATCAACGGCGTGGGACCCAAGGTGGCCATGGCCATCTGCTCCACCTTCAGTCCCGAGAGTTTCGCCAGGATTGTCGAAGCCAAAGATGTGGGGATGTTAAAGAGGGTGCCCGGCATCGGTCCCAAAAGCGCGGGACGCATACTGGTGGAGCTTTCGGGCTTTTCGATGGAGCTTGCCGGCGGCGAAGGGGCGCAAACCCCCGCCCGGGAAGAGGCGGCCATGGCCCTGGAGAGCCTGGGATTTAAAAAAGAGCAGATCGACAAGGCGCTTTCTGCCTGCGAAGAAGAGAGTACCGAAGCGCTGATCAAAGCGGCTCTGAGAAAATTAAGCAAACAAGGATGAAACGGTGAAATTCGCTCTACTGTTTGGGGGTGAGAGTTATGAACACGAAATCAGTATTGTCAGCGCCATCGCGCTGAAAAAAGTTCTGCCCAATGTAAGTCAATATATTTTTCTGGACGCGGAGGGCGGCTTTTGGCTGATTGCGCCTGAGCATATGCGCTCTGACCATTTTGCCGACGCAACGTACCGCAAAGGGGAGAGGCTGAGCCTGGAGAGGGGCGGTTTTTACCGCAAAAAGATGCTTGGAAGCAAACGGCTGGAAGGGTTTGACGTACTGATCAACCTGGTGCACGGCGGCCAGGGCGAGGACGGTACGCTGGCTTCATTGCTGGAGTTTTTTGATATCCCTTTCATCGGTCCCAGGCGCGAGGCCTCGGTTGTCAGTTGCAACAAATGGCTTACCAAGCTCTACGCCGATGGGGCAGGGGTGGATACGGTTGCCTATGAGCGCCTGGGCATTGATGAAGCAAGAGAAGTGAAAACCCCGTTGCCCCTCATTGTCAAACCCCTGCGTCTTGGCAGTTCCATCGGTGTGAGCGTGGTGAGGGAAGCCGGCCGGCTCGATTACGCGTTGGATCAGGCTTTCGAGTTTGACGACGAGGTCCTGATTGAGCCTTTTGTGGAAGGCATTGCCGAGTACAACGTGGCCGGTTGCCGGATCGGCGACGAGTGGGTGATTGGCCGTATTGAAGCGCCGCAAAAAGAGGAGTTTTTGGATTTTGAGCAAAAATACCTCGATTTCGGACGCACCGGGGAGGTGGCCGAGGCCGACGTGGATGAGAGGCTTAAAGAGGCTTTGATCCAGGCGTTTAAGCGGGTCTACGGCACCCTGTTTGACGGGGCGCTGATACGGTGCGACTTTTTTGTTCATGAGGGCAAAATTCTGCTCAACGAGATCAACCCCATTCCCGGCTCGTTGGCCCATTACCTGTTTGACAACTACCCCGACGTGTTGGACCGCCTGGCCCAAAACCTTCCGCGTAAACGGGCTATCCGTCCCACTTACGCCTATATTGACAAAGTCCAAAGCGCCAAGGGACCCAAGAGCCGATGAGCAGAAAACGCGAGGGCTTGCGAGACTTTTTCGCCCACTACCTACCCCTCTACAAAGGCTACAAAAAAGAGGTCACAGCCGCGGTGGTGGGCATGGTGCTCACCTCCGCCGCCACGGGGGCCATTGCCTATATGGTCAAGCCTTTGATGGACCGTATCTTTATTGAAAAAGATGTCCAGATGCTCTACCTGGTGCCGGTCTTTATTATCGCCGCGTTCGTGGCCAAGGGGCTGGGCACCTATATGCAAAGCTACGCCATGAGTTACGTGGGGCAGGATGTGGTGCGTAAACTTCGCGACAATATGCTTTCGCACCTGATGTACCTGGGGGTCGATTTTCACCAAAAGATCCACAGCGGGGAGCTGATAAGTCGCATCAACAACGACATTGAGCGCATTCAGGTGGCCATCTCCACCCAGTTGGCCACCTTTTTGCGCGAATTGCTGACCGCCCTGGTACTGCTGGGAGTGGTGATTTACCAAAGCCCCCGCCTGGCGCTTTATACCCTCATCATTGTTCCCATGGTGGCCTTTCCCGTCGATTACCTCTCCAAGCGCCTCAAAAAGCTCTCCCACCGCTCCCAGGAGAAAAACGCCGACCTCCTGCAAAGACTCAGCGAGAATTTCGCCAACTACGAGATGATCCAGTCCTACAACGCACAGGCGTATGAGGTGGAGCGTTTTCGCGCCTTCAACCGCTCTTTTTTTGAGACCAACATGAAGACGGTGCGGGTGCAGTTGATGATTACGCCCATTCTGGAGCTGGTGGCGGCCGTGGCCATTACCATCTTCATTATCCTGGGCGGGCGGGAGGTCCTTATTGAGGGGACGATGACAACGGGTCAGTTTTTCTCGTTTCTGACGGCCCTTTCCCTGCTGATCGACCCGGTCCGTCGCCTCTCCAACCTCTACAGCCGTTTCCAAAACGCCGTAGCGGCCCATGAGCGGATCAGCCAGATGATGGGAGAGACCCCGTCGGTTGTTAGCGGTACTCGGCCGTTGGACGCCATTGAACGCCTGACATTCGAGAAAGTGGGCCTGCGCTACGGCCAAAAGCGGGCGCTTGAGGGGATTGATCTGGAGATTGTCAAAGGGGAGGTGGTCGGTCTTGTGGGAGACAGCGGCGGGGGGAAAAGTTCTCTTGTCAACCTGGTTTTGCGCTTTTACGATCCGACGGAAGGGAAGGTGCTTCTAAACGGCGAGGATGCCAGATGTTTTGACCTTCAGGCGCTTCGTTCACGTATGGCGGTGGTGACCCAGCGGGTCTATATCGTCAACGACACGGTATTGGCCAATGTCGCCTACGGTGACAAAGCGCCAAACAGAAAGAAAGTGGAAGAGGCGCTCAAAAAAGCCAACCTGTGGGATTTCGTGGCAAGCCTGCCCGAAGGGGTCGATACGATCTTGCAGGAAAACGGCGCCAACCTCTCGGGCGGTCAGCGTCAGCGGATCGCCATTGCCCGCGCTCTGTACAAAGAGCCTGACATATTGATTTTGGATGAGGCTACCAGCGCGCTGGACAACAAGAGCGAATCTGCGGTGATGGAGACCATCTACCGTCTCAAAGAGAGCCTGATGGTGTTGATTGTCGCCCACCGTCTTACCACGGTGGAGCGGGCCGACACCATTTTGGTCTTTGAAGAGGGGCGCATTGTCTGCCGGGGTAAAAAAGAGGTGTTGGAGCGGGATTGTGAAGCGTTCCGACAACTCTATCGCAAAGAGAAAGGAGCGTAAGTGGCGGTTCGGCCCGTTCGTTACAAAGAGAGGGTGTTTCGTGTCGCTTACGAGGCGATACGCCCCGAAAAAGAGAAAACGTTGGTGATTTTGCACGGCTGGGGAAGCAACAAAGCGTTGATGCGCCGGGCCTTTGGCGAGGCGTTTGACGATTACGCCCTTTTGTATGTCGATTTGCCGGGATTTGGCGCGAGCGAAAACCGTGATGTTTTGAGCACCCGTGACTACGCTGAAATCGTGGCCCGACTGCTTCAAGCGCTTGGACGCAAGGCCGACGCTGTCGCGGGGCACTCATTTGGCGGAAAGGTGGCGACCCTGCTGAGGCCCGATAGACTGATACTCCTCTCAAGCGCGGGCATCGTGTTGCCCAAGCCCCTGGGGGTGAGAGTGAAAATCGCCCTTTTCAAAGCCCTCAAGCCCTTCGGGGGTGGGAGATTGCGCCGATTTTTCGCCTCCAAGGACGCGTCCGATATGCCGCCCAATATGTATGAAACCTTTAAAAAGGTGGTGGATGAGGATTTTTCAGAGATTTTTGCGGCCTATGACAAACCGGCCCTGCTTTGCTGGGGAGAGGCCGATACCGCCACGCCGCCGATTGCCGGCCGGCGTATCTCAGCTTTGATGCCTCGGGCGAAATTTCGCCTTTTTGAGGGGGATCACTACTTTTTTTTGAGCCGTCCCGATCCGGTCATACGCGAGATGGAGGCCTTTTTGCATGAAACGGTTTAAATGTATCAGCGAAGGAAAGGTACAGGGCGTGTGGTACCGCCGCTACGTCCAAAAAGGGGCCCAAAAGGCCGGATTGAAAGGGTATGTCCGAAACCTTCCCGACGGGCGCGTAGAGAGCGTGGTGGACGTAGAGGACGAAGAGGAGCTGGCGCGATTCAAAGCCATTTTGCAAGAAGGTTCCCCCCTGTCGTCGGTTTGCGCGATTTTCTGCGAAGAGATTGCGCCCAAAAAGATATTCACGAAGTTTGAGGTAAGAGCATGACGCTATTCGTATTGGTTTCCCATCTGCTTTTAACACTGGCTCTCGGTTTTTACCTGATCACCAATATGCAGTGGTACAGCTACAAAATCGAGCGGGTGGTTTTTCACCATACCCGCTGGGTCTGGCATATTATCTATTTTCTGATTCCGCTTTTTGCCTACTATCTGACAGGCGTCTACTTTTGGATCTACTTCTATTTCGGCTATCTGCCGACGTTGTGGCTCTGGTGGAAACGGCTGGATAAAAAGCCGGTTTTTACCCCCAGGGTCAAACGCTTTTTCGCTCTGTTGGCCGCCCTTACCCTTTTTCAGGATCTGCTTTGCTTGGCCAAGGAGGAGTGCGCTCTTTTTGGGGTGATCCTGCCGCTTGTCGCTGTGATGATCGGGTCGCACTGGATTGAGAAGATCATCTTTCACGGCTTTAAGAGCCAGGCGGAGCGCAAACTTTCCCAGATGCCCGATCTTGTCGTGGTGGGGGTAACGGCCAGCTATGGCAAAACCAGCATCAAAAACTTCATCGCCCAGATCGTGGGGCATGAGAAGCGGGTCTATGCCACACCACGCAGTGTCAACACGCTGGGCGGTGTCATACGGGATATCAACGAATCACTGCCGGCCGATACGGAAGTATATGTGGTGGAGATGGGTGCCAGGGGCCCCGGGGATATTTTGGAGATTACCGAGTTTGTCCAGCCGCACTACGCCGTGGTGGGGGTGATCGGCCCCCAGCATATCGAGTATTTCAAGAGCCTGGAGCGTATCCGCGACACCAAGATGGAGATTGTCGCCTCCAAACGGCTGAAAAAGGCGTGGGTACACAAGTCGGCCAATGTCAAAGGCAACGAGAAGGTAGAGGTGTTCGGTGACGAGATCGAAAATCTCCGCTCAACACTGGAGGGGGTCGATTTTGAACTGGCACTGCCCGATCAAAAAGTGGGGGTGCATATTCCCGTCCTGGGGGCTTTCAACGCGATCAACGTCACCGCGGCGCTTCATGTGGCCGACGCGCTGGGTATCCCTTATGAAAAAGGGGCCGGCTACGCTGTGAGCCTTGAGCCGGTACCCCACCGCCTGCAACGCATTGACGCGGGGGGTAAAATCATTCTTGATGACAGCTTCAACGGCAATATCGACGGCATGATGGAAGCCTTCGCGCTGGCGGCGCAACATGAGGGCCGCAAGGTGCTTATTACCCCCGGGTTGGTGGAGGCGGATGAGGCGCTCAATGAGAAAGTGGCCCAAAAAGCCGATGAAATTTTTGACCTCATTATTGTCACCGGCACTCTTAACAGGGAGCTTTTCAAAAAGATTGTGACACCCCAAAAGCTGTATGTGCTGGAAGATAAGTCAAAAATGGAAGCGACACTGGCCGAATTGACCCGTCCCAATGACCTGATACTCTTTGCCAACGACGCGCCGGGGTTTGTTTAGGAGTTTGCATGAGAAGATGGGAACTGCTTTTTGAGACTGTCAGCCGCTATTTTGGTGCCGTCGGGGCGTTGGCGGCGGTGGCGCTGGCGGCGCTTATTGTCTATGACTCAGCCATGCGCTACCTTTTTCACGAAGGTTCCGTGGCTTTGCAGGAGCTGGAGTGGCACCTGTTTGACATTCTCTTTCTCATGGGGATGGCTTACGCCCTTAAACACGACAAACACGTGCGGGTGGAT
>JAMOMS010000262.1 GCA_027067015.1 Campylobacterales bacterium
GGCTGACGTCCCGATGCCCCAGACCCGTGAGCACATCCTGCTTTCTCGCCAGGTTGGCGTACCTTACATCGTTGTTTTCATGAACAAAGCCGATATGGTTGACGATGAGGAACTGCTGGAACTGGTTGAGATGGAGATTCGCGAACTGCTCAACGAGTATGACTTCCCCGGCGACGACACCCCCGTTGTTGCAGGTTCCGCACTGAAAGCTCTGGAAGAGGCAAAAGCGGGTCAGATCGGTGAATGGGGTCAAAAGATCCTTGAGCTGATGGATGCGGTAGATGAGTACATCCCGACTCCCGAGCGCGAGACTGACAAAGACTTCCTGATGCCCATCGAGGATGTCTTCTCAATCTCTGGTCGCGGTACCGTTGTAACCGGTCGTATCGAGCGCGGTAAAGTGTGCGTGGGTGACGAAGTTGAGATCGTCGGTATCAAAGAGACGCAAAAAACCACCGTTACCGGTGTTGAGATGTTCCGCAAAGAGATGGATTGCGGTGAAGCGGGCGACAACTGCGGCGTTCTGCTTCGCGGTACCAAAAAAGAGGAAGTTGAGCGTGGTATGGTTCTTTGTAAGCCCGGCTCTATTACGCCTCACACCAAGTTTGAAGCGGAAATCTACGTTCTGACCAAAGAGGAAGGCGGACGCCATACACCGTTCTTCAACGGCTATCGCCCGCAGTTCTACGTCCGTACGACTGACGTAACCGGTGCCATTACCCTGCCCGAAGGTACCGAAATGGTTATGCCCGGCGACAACGTAAAAATTACCGCCGAGCTGATCGCGCCGATCGCACTGGAAGAGGGTACCCGCTTCGCTATCCGCGAAGGTGGACGTACCGTCGGCGCCGGTGTCGTTTCCAAAATTATCGAGTAAAAAAACGACAACGACGGGGCTTTTGGCCCCGTTTGGGAAGGGTAAGAAGATATGACGATTAAAATAGGCCTGAAGTGTAGTGAGTGCGGTGAGATCAACTATTCGACCACCAAAAACTCCAAGACACATACGGAGAAGTTTGAGACACGCAAGCATTGTCCGCGATGTAACAAACACACGCTTCACAAAGAGGTGAAACTGAAAAGCTAAACCCGTTTTGCGGTTTGGCTTTTTTTACAGGGCAGTAGCTCCAATGGTAGAGCAACGGTCTCCAAAACCGTAGGTTGTGGGTTCGAGTCCCTCCTGCCCTGCCACGCGAAGGAAAAGAAATCATGGAAAAACTTGTCAACTATGTCAACCATGCAAAAATTGAATTGTCCAAAGTAATTTTTCCTACCAAATTGCAGGTTCGACAGGCTTTTTTCGCGGTCTTTGTTGTCGTGAGTGTTGTCTCACTCTTTTTGGCGTTGATTGATCTGATCATGTCTTCGCTTCTTTCTACACTCATCTAAAAGAAGGAAGAGTATGTCAGCCAAATGGTATGCCATTCAAACGTACGCCGGTAGTGAGCGCAGTGTCAAAAACGCCATCGAAACCATGGCAGAACAGCTTGGCTTTGGTGACAGGATCGAAGAGATTGTCGTGCCGACCGAAGATGTGATTGAGGTTAAAAACGGCAAAAAAAAGATCACCGAGCGTTCCTTGTATCCCGGTTATGTCTTTGCAAAGATGGATCTGGATACCGACTTGTGGCATAAGATACAGTCTTTGCCCAGGGTTTCTCGTTTTATCGGTGAGAGCAAGAAGCCGACACCGTTGAGCGAGAAAGATGTCCAAAACATTCTTGATAAAGTGCTCAACCGTGCCGCGCCCAAGCCGAAAATCTCCTTTGAGGCCGGCGAGATGGTGCGCATTGTGGACGGACCTTTTGCCAACTTCACCGGCATGGTGGAAGAGTACGATCTTGAACACGGCAAGTTGAAGCTCAATGTTTCGATCTTCGGCCGGAGCACGCCGGTTGAGATCCTCTACTCGCAGGTAGAGAAGATAATTTAAACTTAAATCATATAGGAAGGGAAGAGCAATGGCAAAAAAAGTTGTCGATGAATTTAAACTGCAGATTCCTGCCGGCAAGGCAAACCCCTCGCCGCCGGTAGGTCCCGCTTTGGGTCAACGCGGTGTAAATATTATGGAGTTTTGTAAAGCGTTTAACGAAAAGACGAAAGATATGATGGGCTATAACATTCCCGTCGTCATTACCGTCTACAGTGACCGAAGCTTTACGTTCATTACCAAAAAACCGCCGGTGACTGACCTGATCAAAAAAGAGATCGGTCTGCAAAAAGGGAGTGATAACCCGCTTAAAAACAAAGTGGGCAAAATTACCCGTGAGCAGATCATGAATATTGTCAAAACCAAAATGGATGACCTTAACGCGCATGACGAGGAAGCGGCCGCCAAAATTATTGAAGGCAGTTGCCGAAGCATGGGTGTCGAGGTTGTAGACTAACCGATCTTAACCGCCGGATCTAAAACTTGCGGTAGCAAAAAAATTTGCGGAGAAAATTATGGCAAAAAAAGTTTCTAAACGGGTACAAAAGCTACTCGAAAAGATCGATTCAGAAAAGAACTATTCGGTAGAAGAGGCGACGGAGCTGGTTAAAGAGCTCAAGTCCGCTAAATTTGATGAGACGGTCGAAGTGGCCCTGCGCCTGAACGTCGATCCCCGTCATGCCGATCAGATGGTGCGCGGCGCGGTCGTTCTGCCCCACGGTACGGGTAAAACCGTTCGGGTTGCCGTATTCGCAAAAGGCGCCAAGGCCGATGAAGCCAAAGAGGCGGGTGCCGATGTGGTCGGGGCCGAAGACCTGGTAGAGTCAATTCAAGGCGGAAATCTTGACTTTGATATTGTCATTGCGACTCCCGACATGATGGGTCAAGTCGGTAAGATCGGCCGGATTCTCGGACCCAAGGGACTGATGCCCAACCCCAAAACCGGCACGGTGACCATGGATGTCGCTCAAGCGGTCAAAAACGCCAAAGGCGGTCAGGTCAACTTCCGTGTCGACAAGAAGGGTAACATCCACGCCGGTATCGGCAAAGCGAGTTTTGATGCCCAGAAGCTGGCGGAGAACCTCAAAACCTTTGTCGCGGCGATCAACCGCCAAAAACCGGCGGCGGCCAAAGGACGCTATATCCAAAATGCGGCTCTCTCTTTGACCATGAGCCCGTCCGTTAAGCTTGACAGCGCGGAACTGCTGGAGATCAAATAAGGCAGAGCTTTATCTTAGACTGGAGATAGTTAGGGGCCATTGGGCTTAAACGGCTTTGCCGCCCTTCTTGAAGTCTCGGTCGGAAAGGAGGAAAGATGACCCGGAGCAAAAAAGAGCAACTGGTCGCGGAGCTTTCAGAAGCGTTCCAAAATGCCGGTTGTGTCGTCATTGTCGATTTTAAAGGCATGACGGTTAAAGAGATGGAAGGGTTCCGTACGCTCGGCTTTGAAGCGGGCCTGGGTGCGCGTGTTATTAAAAACACCCTGGCCGATCTGGCTTTCAAAAACGCCGGCATTGAGGGCGTTGAGCTACGTGAAACCAATATGGCCGTATGGGGCGAAGACCCCATCACCACGGCCAAAACCGTCGCCAAGTACGCCAAAGAGAATGACAAGTTTGTCATCAAGGGCGGTGTGATCGACAAAGAGGCGGTTGACGCGGCCAAGATTATTGAGTACAGCAAACTGGCCAGCAAAGAGGAACTGCTGGGTATGCTGCTCTCTGTCTGGACCGCGCCTTTGCGCAACATGGCGGCCGGACTGGACGCTTTGGCGAAGAAGAAAGAAGAAGAGGCCGCTTAATCGCGGCTTGTTTGCACGGTATTCGACAACGCGTCGATACAAAAGAATATCCGAGAAGGAGAGAAAATGGCAATTACCAAAGAAGAGCTGTTTGAGTATATTGAAGGTCTGACTGTTCTGGAACTGAACGAGTTGGTAAAAGAGTTTGAAGAGCGCTTCGGCGTTTCCGCCACTCCCATGGTTGTCGCGGGTGCTGTAGCCGGCGGCGAAGCGGGCGGCGCAGAAGAGAAAACCGAGTTTGATGTGGTGCTGACCAACGCGGGTGCGAAGAAGATCAACGTCATCAAAGTGGTTCGCGAAGTGACCGGTCTGGGCCTGAAAGAGGCCAAAGAGGCGGTAGACGGCGCCCCCAGCACCATCAAAGAAGGTGTGAGCAAAGAGGAAGCCGAAGAGCTCAAGAAGAAGTTTGAAGAAGCCGGCGCTACCGTCGAAATTAAATAATTCGTTAAACGGATTTTCTAAAGGGAAGGTTCAACCTTCCCTTTATCTATATTTTACTACACTGATAGACTTTTCCGTCAATTACGTATCACGTCGCAGATACTTCTTATGCAACACTACTGAATGAGGTCCACGCCCATGCTCAACAATTTACACTCTGGCAACCGTTTACGCGTTGACTTTGCGAAAACTCCCCAGAAAATTGAAGTCCCCAATCTTTTGCAGTTACAGCAAAGCAGTTACGATAACTTTTTGATGATCGATGCCAAAGATCGGTCCCAAAGCGGTATTGAACATGTTTTCCGATCTATCTTCCCGATTCACGATCCTCAGAACCGACTGACGCTTGAGTATGTCGGTAGCGAGATCCAAAAACCCAAATACACCGTGCGCGAGTGTATGGAAAGAGGGTTGACCTACGCCGTCTCGCTGAAGATGAAAATTCGTCTGACCCTGTGGGAGAGAAACGACAAGACAGGTGAGAAAACCGGTGTCAAGGATATCAAGGAACAAGCCATCTTTGTACGCGATATCCCGCTGATGACCGATCGAACCTCTTTTATTATCAATGGTGTCGAAAGGGTTGTCGTCAACCAACTGCACCGCAGTCCGGGGGTTATCTTTAAAGAAGAGGAAGCGGCCACCGGCAGTAACAAACTGCTCTATACCGCCCAGATTATTCCCGATCGCGGATCGTGGCTCTATTTTGAGTATGATGTTAAAGATATTCTTTATGTGCGTATCAATAAGCGCCGCAAGATTCCCGTAACCATTCTGTTCCGCGCGCTTGGATATACAAAACAGGATATTCTCAAGCTCTTCTATCCCCTGATGGAGATTCGGGTTAAAAACGGCAAGTTCCTGATGCCGTTTAATCCCGACAATTTCGCGGGACGTCTGGAGTATGACGTTAAGGATGAGGACGGCAATTTGATCATCGCCGCGGGCAAACGCCTTTCGGCCAAGCGGGCCAAAAAGTTGGTGGAAGACGGCCTGAAGTGGGTGGAGTACCCCGTGGATGTTTTGATGGAGCGCCATCTGGCCGAGCCCATTGTCAATCCCGAAAGCGGCGAGGTACTGCTTGATACCTTGACCCAACTGGATGAGAACAAACTCAAAAAGATCATTGAGGGCGGGGTGAAATCTTTTGTGATTGCCGACGACCTGGCTGTAGGTGTGGACCAGTCGGTTATCAACGCCTTCCATGCCGACCAGGAGAGCCTGAAACTGCTTCGTCAGACCGAAGGGATCGAGGATGAAAACGATCTTTCGGCTATCCGTATCTACAAAGTGATGCGCCCCGGCGAGCCGGTGACCAAAGAGGCCGCCAAAGCTTTTGTGAAACAACTCTTCTTCGATCCCGAGCGCTATGACCTGACCCGCGTGGGCCGGATGAAGATGAACCACAAGCTGGGCGTGGAAGTGCCTGAGTATGTCACCGTCATGACAGACGAGGATATTATCAAAACCGTTCAATACCTCATTCGCGTCAAAAACGGACGGGGTCATATCGACGACCGTGACCACCTGGGTAACCGCCGGATTCGCGCCATT
>JAMOMS010000263.1 GCA_027067015.1 Campylobacterales bacterium
CAATGAGGCTGTTTGAAACAAGTTTTTAGCCGATTTTCAGATATAATTGGTTTGAGAAAGAGCCGGTAAATCCCGACAAAACGGCAAAATACGTGCTCTTTTGAAGTACCCTATGGGAATTGAAACGCTATGGTTATTCCATTAAATTTCGTACCTCTAACACTTTTGAAGTACCCTATGGGAATTGAAACTCAACCGTCTCATTTCGCAATCTCCCCATTCGCCCCCTTTTGAAGTACCCTATGGGAATTGAAACTCGAAAGCCGCGTTGATCGTGCTGATCGCCTTGCCTTTTGAAGTACCCTATGGGAATTGAAACACGATACCCGTTGATCAATGTAGCGGTACATTGCCCCTTTTGAAGTACCCTATGGGAATTGAAACGTTCGTCCTCACTAACAAACTTACCGCCGCCTTCCTTTTGAAGTACCCTATGGGAATTGAAACCGCAATCGTTCGGTATGGGACTGTCGTTTTCGACACTTTTGAAGTACCCTATGGGAATTGAAACAAAGATAAGGTTTTTCGGCTCTATAATTCCGGCTCTCTTTTGAAGTACCCTATGGGAATTGAAACCAATGTCCGGGGTACACACGCACGCCTGGGCGACCCTTTTGAAGTACCCTATGGGAATTGAAACTAAGTAGTCAAGGGCAACCCGCCCCGGCGTTCGTTCGCCTTTTGAAGTACCCTATGGGAATTGAAACTCATATAGCGACAATGATTATACGTTGGAGTATCATCTTTTGAAGTACCCTATGGGAATTGAAACCGAAAAATACAACAAACCGCAAATCAGCCTGGCCCACTTTTGAAGTACCCTATGGGAATTGAAACTAAGCGTCGCTACGGTTTCCGGGCAGTCCGCGACCCTCCTTTGAAGTACCCTATGGGAATGGAAGTATTGCTATACAGGTTTGGGAAGTCCCCAAAATTGTATAGCTTTTTAAAAATTGCGAGTGAAATTTCTACGGTTCGGTCTTTTAAAAGATTCTTAAAAAATCTATATGTCAGGTTTTTGTTTAAATGACATGAACCACTTAAATGACATGAACCACTCTTTATGACGTTCCACCATCTCATCCTGGCGTTTTTGTAGTGTTTTTAATATAACAGTCAGCTCCTCTTTATCAAAATAGGCCAGGTAATCAGGGTTGATGGCTACTTCGTTTCCGTCAAAGCTTAACAGCTTTTCAATCTCTTTAAGCAGTTCCTCTTTTTCCATAAATGATATACTACCGCAAAAATTGTCAGGAGGTATGTTCATGCTACAGGTTGGCCAGCAGGCGCCGGCGTTTTGTCTGCCGAATCAGGATGAGGTGGAGATCTGTTTAAGAGACCTCAAGGGCAAATGGGTGGTACTCTACTTCTATCCCAAAGATATGACGCCGGGGTGTACCACCGAGGCGTGCGATTTTACCGAGGCTCTGCCCGATTTTGAAAAACTGGAGGCGGTCGTGTTGGGCGTCAGCCCGGACAGTCCCGAAAAGCACCGACGTTTTATCGAGAAAAAAGATCTCAAAATCACACTGCTTAGCGACGAGAGCAAAGAGGCGCTCAAAGCCTACGGCGCCTGGGGCCTCAAAAAGATGTATGGTCGGGAGTTTGAGGGGGTGATTCGATCGACCTTCTTGATCGATCCCGACGGCAAGGTGGCGGCCGTGTGGCCCAAAGTACGGGTAAAAGGGCACGTCGAAGCGGTGCGCCAAAGACTGGAAGAGTTAAAACAAAGCTGAAATTCAGCAAGATTTTAGTAATATTCCCTGCCTTTTGGCAAACCTCTCATGCGTCAATCCTTGACAGGTTGCGCGGGATACCGCGTTGATGGGCGCAGAGGCGAAACCTGGCCATATGGCACCAAAAAACTATATTATTCAAGGAGAACCCATGGTCACCATGAAAGACCTGCTTGAGTGCGGTATGCACTTTGGACACCAGACACGTCGTTGGAACCCCAAGATGAAGAAATTCATCTTCGGTGTACGAAAAAACATTCATATTATCGACCTGCAAAAGACCCTTCGCTACTTCCGCTACACCTACAATATTGTTCGTGACGCGGCGGCAGAGGGTAAAACCGTGATGTTCGTGGGTACTAAAAAACAGGCTCGCAACGCTATTGTCGAGCACGCTCAGCGATGCGGTATGCCCTACGTGCAGACCCGCTGGCTCGGCGGTATGCTGACCAACTACCAGACCATTCGCAAATCGATCCGCAAACTTGAAGTCATTGAGGAGATGCAAGAGAGCGGCAAGATCGATCTGCTTACCAAAAAAGAGGCGCTGATGCTTCAGCGTAAAAAAGAGAAACTGGAGCAGTACCTGGGCGGTATCCGCCATATGAAAAAACTGCCCGACTATCTTTTTGTGATTGACGCGGTTAAAGAGCGTATTGCCATCAAAGAGGCGCGCCGCCTGGGCATTCCCGTCATCGCGCCGCTGGATACCAACTGCGACCCCGATCTGATCGACTATCCGATCCCGGGCAACGACGACGCGATTCGCTCCATTCAGCTCTTCTGCCGCGAAATGGCTGACGCGATTATTGAAGGCAAAGAGATGGCCGCGCAAGATGCCGAAGAAGAGGGCGAAGAGGTGACCGAAGAGGAGATGGCGGCCGTTACCGAGGAAGCGGTAGCCGAAGGTGAAGCGGAAGCAGACGAAAACGCTGACGAAAACAAGGGAGAGTAACCATGGCAGTCACCGCAGGGATGGTAAAAGAACTGCGCCAAAAGACCGGCGCGGGGATGATGGATTGTAAAAAGGCGCTGACCGAAACCGGCGGCGATATGGAAAAGGCGATGGAGTGGCTTCGCGACAAAGGACTTGGCAGTGCGGCCAAAAAGGCGGGTAAAACCGCCGCTGAAGGGGCCATTGGCCTGAAAGTGGGTGATGACAAAGCCGTCATTGTCGAAGTCAACTCCCAAACCGATTTCGTGGCCAAGAACGACAAGTTCCAGGCGATGCTTAAAGAGGTGGTTGAACACGCTTACAACAATGAGTTGGCCGATGCCGACGCCATTAACGCCTCCACCATCAACGGCCAGCCTTTCAGTGAGTACCTGGCGCTTCAGATCGCCACTATCGGCGAAAACTTGGTGGTTCGCCGCGCCGATCTGATTAAAAAAGAGGGCAACATGGCCATCAACGGCTACCTGCACGCCAACAGCAAAAACGGGGTTATTATCGCCGCCGAGTGTGACGATGAGGCGACTTGCGAAAAGATCAAACCGGTTCTCAAAGAGATCGCCATGCACGCCGCGGCGATGGCGCCCAAGGTGCTCTCTTACAAAGATTTCGACCCCGAATTTGTCGAAGCCGAAACCAAAGGGCGCATCGAGGCGATCAAAAAAGAGAACGAAGAGCGCCAACGCCTGGGCAAACCGCTTAAAAACGTGCCCCAGTACGTTTCGCGCCTGCAGTTGACCGACGAAGTTCTTAAGCAAGCCGAAGAGCAGATCAAAGAGGAGCTCAAGGCCGAAGGCAAGCCCGAGAAGATTTGGGACAAGATTATCCCGGGCAAACTGCAACGCTTCATTGACGATAACACCACGCTTGATCAGGAGCAGTGCCTGCTTGATCAGAAATTTGTCATGGACGACAGCAAAACCGTCGGCCAGTACTTTGAAGAAAAGTCGGGCGGAAAGGCTCGCATTGTCAAATTCACCCGCCTTGAGGTAGGTGAGGGCATTGAAGTGGAAGAGGAAGATTTCGCCGCCGAGGTCGCGGCGCAAATGGGTCAGTAACCTCTCCCATGTCGTTAAACTCCGCCCCCGACGGGGGCGCCCCACTTATAGAAGCCGAATCGCTTTCCCACGCTTTTGACTATCCCCTTTTCGAACATCTCAATCTTCAGGTTTTCGCCGGTGAGAAGATTGCCGTTGTCGGTGTCAGCGGTAGCGGCAAAAGCACCCTTTTGCACAACCTTGCTACGTTGCTCAAACCCGAAAGCGGTACGGTGCGCCTCTTTGGTCGGGATATTTACGCTTTAAGCGAAAACGAGCGCCTGCGGATTCGCCGCAAAGAGGTAGGGGTGGTCTTTCAGTTTCACTACCTTTTTAAAGGGATGAGCGCCAAAGAGAATCTGGAGATCGCCACGTTGCTCGGCGAAACCGCTTTGGAACCTACGCTTCTTAAACGGCTGGGGATCGCGGAGGTGATAGATCAGCGGGTTACCAGCCTTTCGGGCGGTCAGCAACAGCGGGTCTCTATTGCCAGGGTGTTGGCCAAAAAACCTCGGCTCATTTTTGCCGACGAGCCGACCGGCAATCTAGATGACGCCACCGCCGAGACGGTGATGGATGTGATGTTTGAGTATGTGAACAGTTGTTCGGGTGCCCTTTTTTTGGTAACCCACGATGAGGCACTGGCCAGACGGTGCGACAGGGTCTACCGACTCCATAACCGTTACCTGGAGCGGGTGGAGTGAGCTGGTACCAGCTTCTTGAGCCCAACCATATCTACACTTTCCTCCTCCTGTTTGTCCGTCTTTCGACTCTCTTTGTCTTTATGCCCTTTTATAACCATGCCGCCGTCTCCAGGAACGTTAAAGCGGCGTTTGCTTTCTATTTGACTCTTTTGCTTTATCCCATGGTGCCCGTTTCGCCCGAGCCTTACAGCGCCGCCTCGTTTTTCGCGGCGCTTTTTTTTGAGATCGCGCTGGGATTGACGGCGGGGCTGGCCTTGAATATCGTCTTTGCCATGCTCTCTTACGCCGGTGAGCAGATCGCCTTTGTCATGGGATTCTCCCTGGCCAGCGCCATGGATCCGCAAAGCGGTATTCAATCACCGCTGGTCAGCCAGTTTTTAACCATGACGGCCATGCTGGTACTGTTGGCCTTTAACGGCCATCATGAGATACTCTTGTGGATGGTCAAAGCCGTGCAGGCGGTACCGCCGGGGCACTATCCTTTGCAAGAGGGGGTGCTTGGCTATCTGTTGGGGGCGATGGGGCATCTGTTTGTGATGGGGTTTTCTATCGCCTTTCCCATTGTGGCGCTCTCTTTGCTGGCGGATGTGATCTTTGGAATGCTGATGAAAACCATGCCCCAATTCAACCTGTTGGTTGTAGGGTTTCCCATTAAAATCGCCCTGGCTTTGGCGGTCTGGGCGGTGACGCTGGGGGCGATGATACTACTTTTTAAACGGGAGTTTCAGCAGGCTATGGGCATATTGTGGGGTTGGTTGGGTTAGCTCCCTTTGGTAAGGTGAAAGCAAAAATAAATAAAGCGCGTTATACAATAGAGACAAAAAGCACGCAGTTGGATGTGTGGAAGGTCGCTGTATGAAAATTTTGCTGATCAATCAAAATCCCATTGTTTCGCGGCTGGTCGGCTTGAGCGCCCAAAAGGCCGATTTTGAGGTGAGTGAGGTACATTCGGTTGAGCAGGTCGGTTCGCTGGCCGGCTACCAGGTGATTATGGTGGATGACGCCATGTTGCCTGAAGATTTGCAAACGCTCAAAAGCCAGGCACCCGATGCCCGGTTTTGCCTGATTTACGGCGATGAGGCGCAGAGGGCGGAGGGATTTGACCGCTATATCCAAAAACCCTTTTTGCCTACCGAAATGGTTGATCTGCTTAGTCAATTGCATGATGAGTTGACCATGCCGGGTGTCGAGGAGCAAAAGAGCGAAGAGGGTGAAGAGGAGAGCCTGGATCTGGAAGATCTGGACAAACTGCTTGAGGATGAGGATGAAGCGGATGCCGAATCGGCGCAGGATGAGGAGCTCATGGACTTTGACGCCCTTTTGGAAGGGTTGGACGAAGAGACAAAAGAGACGGATCCTGCCGGTTTGGAAGAGGATGTGGCCGATGAGACGGTCGATTTGGAAGCTTTAGATACGCAAAACCCGGAAGAAGCGCCTGAAAAAGAGGAAGAGAGCTTTGATGACCTGTTGGCGGATTTGGAAATGGATGAGCCGGCCAAAGCGCCTCAGGAGACGGCTGAGGAGATGAGTGATCTGGATGACCTGCTGGAAGAGTTGGATGATGATACGCAGGAGTCGGAGCAAGATGAAGATGAGAGCGTGGAGGTGACGGTAGATAGCGCGGAAGATGGCGGCGGGGTACTGGATGAGGCGCTGGTAAGCGAGGTGAAAGAACTGCTTGATGATGCCGAGGAAGAGAGTGAGGCGAGCGTGTCGGAAGCGCTTGAGGATCTTCCTGAAGTAGCGGAGAT
>JAMOMS010000264.1 GCA_027067015.1 Campylobacterales bacterium
TCTCGATGGCCGGGTCTTTGTACATCATGGCGCCCGCTTCGGAGACGGCGCTCTCACCCGGATCCAGCTCGATCTCCACGAACTGCATATCCTCGCCGTAGATGGTGTAGTCGATCTCGTCGGCTTTGTAGCGCCCGCCCCCGCCGCGGGAAGGGGGTGTGGCGGAGGGCATCATCGTGGCCCCGCCCTCTTGGAGTTCGTCAATTTGGCTTAAGGGTTTCCAGTCGGCAAACCCTTCCCGCCAGCCGTAACCGGAAGCGTCCCGTGCTGTCGCCTCTTTCGCCTCCTCAAGGCTCAAAGGCCCCAGCTTTCTACCGTCGTCATACTCAATATACCATGCCATCGCGACCTCCTATGATTGGATTTGGGGTCATGATACGTCAAAAAGGGGGCAAAAATGGGGCAGATCAGCGACGGTCAGCGGGTAGACGCTCCAAAAGTTCACGACAGCGTAAAAGAGAGTCGGGGTCAACCCGCAAAGCGGTCAGGTAGACAAAATCGACCCCCACGTTATAACGCTCACCAGCCAGCTTGACAATGGCCGCTTTCAGGCGGGCTTTCCCTTCGGCGGTGGCCAGGCTCTCGGCCCAGAAAGCGCCCAGCGCCGTCTGGATCACATCCATCAGACGCAGGCGCTCTTTGGCCAGATTGTCACCCTCCAGTGCCAAAGAGAGCTCCACCGTCACGGGCAGATGCTCTTTTTGGGACAAAAGGGTAGTCTCAATGTGCTCAAACGTCAGGGTGTCGGCGACCAGAAAGAGGGGGAAAAGAAGAGAAACAAGCAACTGCCGCATGGCAAAGGCCCGACGGCCGGGGGCGTCAGCCCACCAGCTCGTCGAGGGTCTCCTTGTCGACTTTGTGGAAGTTGAGATATTTGTAAACGTCTTCCTCTTTGCCGGCGATAGCCTGGGGCACGATCTCCAGGTACTCCTCTTTGGTCGGAATGCGTCCCAAAATGGCGCAGACCGCCGCCAGCTCGGCAGAGCCCAGGTAGACTTTGGCGCCGGTACCCAGGCGGTTGTCGAAGTTACGGGTAGAGGTGGAGAAGACCACGGCGTTGTCGCGCACGCGGGCCTGGTTACCCATACACAAAGAACAGCCCGGAATCTCGATGCGCGCGCCGGCCTGACCGAAGATTGCGAAATAGCCCTCTTCGATCAGCTGTTTTTCGTCCATCTTCGTCGGCGGGGCGATCCAGAGACGGGTGGGCACCTGCCCTTTGCCTTTGAGCACTTCGCCCAGCGCCCTGAAGAGGCCGATGTTGGTCATACAAGAGCCCACGAATACCTCGTCAATGTGGTGGAGGCGGTTGGGATCGGCCAGCACTTCGCTCAGTGTCGCCACGTCATCGGGATCGTTGGGGCAGGCGACGATGGGTTCGGTAATCTCGTTCAGGTCAATCTCAATGACCGCCGCGTACTCGGCGTTTTCATCGGGCTCAAGGAGTTGGGGATCCTCCAGCCACTTTCTCATGTTGTCGATGCGGCGCTGAATGGTGCGTTTATCCTCGTAACCGTGCTCGATCATCGCCTCCAGCAGTTTGATGTTGGAGTTGATGTACTCGATAACGGGCTCTTTGTCCAGGCGTACCGTACAGGCGGCGGCACTGCGCTCGGCGGAGGCGTCGGAGAGCTCGAAAGCCTGCTCACACTTAAGGAACGGAAGCCCCTCGATCTCCAGGATCCGACCGGCGAAGATATTTTTCTTGCCCTTCTTCTCGACCGTCAGCAGGCCGTCTTTGATGGCCTGATAAGGAATGGCGTTGACCAGGTCACGCAGGGTGATACCCGGCTGAAGCTCCCCTTTGAAGCGCACCAGCACCGACTCGGGCATATTGAGCGGCATGGTACCGGTAACCGCCGCGAAAGCAACCAGACCCGAACCCGCGGGGAAGCTGATACCGATGGGGAAACGGGTGTGGCTGTCGCCGCCGGTACCGACGGTATCGGGCAAAACCATGCGGTTGAGCCAGCTGTGGATAACCCCGTCGCCGGGACGCAGAATCACGCCGCCGCGGCTGGTCCAAAAAGGCGGCAGTTCATGCTGAAGCTTCACGTCGGCGGGCTTGGGATAGGCGGCGGTATGGCAGAACGACTGCATGACCAGATCGGCGCCGAAACTCAGCGCCGCCAGCTCCTTGATCTCGTCGCGGGTCATGGGGCCGGTGGTGTCCTGGCTACCCACGGTTGAGACGGTGGGCTCGACATACATACCCGGGCGCACGCCCTCCATGCCGCAGGCGCGGCCGACCATCTTCTGCGCCAGCGTGTAGCCCACGCCCTCTTTGTCGGCGGGCTGTTCGGGGCGGGCGAAGATGTTCTCTTCGGGCATACCCAGCGCCTCGCGGGCCTTTTTGGTCAGGTTGCGGCCGATAATGAGCGGAATCCGTCCGCCGGCGCGGAACTCGTCGGGCAGGGTGTTGGGCTTGAGGGTAAACTCGCTGACCACTTCGCCGTCTTTATAGATTTTGCCCTCGTAGGGTTTGATGGTGATCACGTCACCCGTCTCCAGCTTCTCAACGGGCGCTTCGATAGGTAGGGCGCCGGAGTCTTCGGCGGTGTTGAAGAAGATGGGCGCGATAATACCGCCGATGACAATACCGCCGGTGCGTTTGTTGGGCACGCCCGGAATATCCTCGCCCAGGTGCCACTGCACGGAGTTGATACCCGATTTACGCGACGATCCGGTACCTACCACGTCACCCACGTAGGCGACGGGGTGGCCTTTTTCTTTCAGCTTCTTGATGGTACCGATGGGATCGTCCATCTTGGCTGACAGCATGGAGTTGGCGTGCAGGGGAATATCGCTTCGGGTGAAGGCCTCGCTGGCGGGAGAGAGGTCGTCGGTGTTGGTTTCGCCGGGGACTTTGAAAACGGTGACGGTGATCTCTTCGGGCAGTTCGGGGCGGCTGGTGAACCACTCGGCGTTGGCCCAGCTCTCAAGAACCTCTTTGGCGTATTTGTTGCCTTGATCGGCCAGCTCTTTGACATCGTTGAAAGCGTCGTAAACCAGCAGAATGTGCTTGAGCTGGTTGGCCGCTTCCTGGGCAATGGCCTCGTCTTTGTGCGCCAGCGCGTCCACCAGGGGCTTGACGTTGAAACCGCCCAGCATCATGCCCAGCATCTTCACCGCGCGCAGTGGGGAGATGGCGGCGCAGGCGGCTTTGCCCTGGACAATGTCGTTCAAAAAGGCCGCTTTGACGTATGCCGCGTCGTCCACGCCCGGCGGTACGCGGTTTTCCAGCAGGTCAAGAAGCTTCTCCTCCTCGACAATCGGCACCGCCTTGAGCAGTTCAATCACCTGCGCGGTCTGCTCGGCTGAGAGCGGCAGCGGGGGCACGCCCAGCGCTTCGCGCTCCTTCACATGCTTTTCATATTCGGCCATAAAACCCATGGTTTCTCCTTCGTAAGGTTTGAATGGCTCTATTTTATCAAAGAGTAGCCCGGCTTTTTCCCGGGTTGTCACAAGGGGTAACAGACAAAAGAGAAGGTTGTGTAGGATGGTAACGAAGCGGCGAATAAACCGGAAGATTTAACCCAGAATCTCCCGGTTGCCTTTGCGATCAGGCGCCGAGACCACGCCCATCGCTTCCAACTGCTCCACGATCCGCGCGGCCCGGTTATAGCCGATCTGAAGCTTTCTTTGGAGATAGCTGATGGAGGTTTTGCGGTCGTTTAAAACCACCTGTTTGGCCTCCTCAAAGAGCGGGTCGATATCATCCACGCTTCCGGAAGCCCCCTCCTCTTCACCGTCACCCTCCATCAGGAAGTGTTCGTCATACTCCACGGGGCGCTGGGCCTTGAGGTACTCCACGATGGTCTCGATCTCCTCTTCGCTACTCCAGGGCGCGTGCAGGCGTACCAGGGTGCCGCCCCCTTTGGTAAAGAGCATATCGCCCCGCCCCAGCAGGCTTTCGGCCCCGACGGTATCAAGAATAACCTTGGAGTCGATCTTCTGGCCCACTTTGAAGCTGATGCGGCTGGGAAGGTTGGCCTTGATGAGGCCGGTGACCACATCGACGCTGGGGCGCTGGGTGGCCACAATGAGGTGAATCCCGCTGGCGCGAGCCATCTGCGCAAGACGCGCGATGGAAAACTCCACATCCTTGCCCCCGGTCATCATCAAATCGGCCAACTCGTCGATCACCACGACAATATAGGGCAACTGCTCCCTCTTTTCCTTCTTGGCCTTCTCGTTGTAGGTTTCGATGTTTTTGGTCTTGGTCTGGCTCATGAGCTGGTAGCGCCGCTCCATCTCGCCCACCATGTTAGAAAGCGCCGTGATCGCCTTTTTGGGCTGGGTGATGACGGGAGTAAGCAGATGGGGGATATCGTTGTAGATACTAAACTCCAGCATCTTGGGATCGATCATCATGAGCTTCAGTTGATCGGGGGAGTTGCGGTAAAGCAGGCTCAAAATCATGGCGTTGATCCCTACGCTCTTACCGCTTCCGGTGGTACCGGCAATGAGCAGGTGGGGCAGTTTTTTCAGATCGGTCACGAAAGGCTTGCCCACGATATCCTTTCCCAACGCGATGGTCAGGGGCGACTTGGACTTTTTGAAGATGTCGTTTTCCAGAATCTCACGCAGATAGATGGTCTCGATCTCTTTGTTTGGAATCTCGATCCCCACCACGTCTTTGCCGGGCACGGGCGCCTGGATACGGATGGTCTGCGCCCGCAGGGCCATGGCCAGGTCATCTTGCAGGTTGAGGATTTTGGAGACCTTGATATGGGCGGCGGGCTTGAACTCAAAGGTCGTCACCACCGGCCCGGCGTAGGTGCGCACCACGTCACCGTCGATCTTGAATTTGGAGAGCTTCTCAAGCAGGTCGCTGATTTTGGCGTCAATTTCGGCTTCGTTGATTTCACGGTTACGCCGGGGAGGCTTTTGCAAAAAATCGAGCTTGGGAAGTTTGAAGTTTTTGGGTTTCTCTCGCTCTCCCAGATCGATCTCGGCCAGCAGTTTTTTGTTCTCCTCAATCTCTTTGACAATCTCAACGCCGTGCTCAACCGCCGGCGCGCTTTTTTTCTCTTGGGTATCAAGCGGTTTAAGAGGCGCGCTCTCCTGACTTACGGCCGTATCGGTTTGCGCCAAAGAGGGTTTGCGACGAATCAGGCGAATTTCACCCGCCGGCTCCGGCATTGTCTTTACGGTCGTTTCGGAAGCTTCAAATTCGGAATCTTCAAGGGGTTGAACGCGCTTGGCCTCATTTTTACCCTCAGCCGGTCGCGCCCGTACGGGCTCTTTTGCCGAGATTTCAAGTTGCAAGGGCTCTTCTTGGACGGTTTTGGCAACACGACGCGCCCGCATACGACGCCCAAAAGCCTGCGCGATCGACGCACCCCAAAGCATGGAGACCGGCAAAGCCAGTGTCATCAATCCAAAGAGCCACACTCCCGCCCGACCGATATAGGGACGAAGAAAATCCACAATAGAGGCCCCTACCCAACCCCGAAGCGGATCAGAGAGCAAAAGCGCCTGAAAAATAAGGATACAAAAAAGCAGTAGCACCCCGGCACTCACCCTATTCCAGTCTAACTCTTTGAAATGGGCCGTCTTATAAATCCGATAGAGCGGATAGAGTAGAAAAAGGGGCAAAACATAACCAAAAAGGCCAAACAACGCGATCTCTTTGTGCCCAATAAGCGTACCCAGACTCCCGACCATGGCGCTTTGGGGCATAAACGCCGCAATGGTAACATACAAAAAGACAATAGCCGAAACAATGGTAAAAACCGTCTTGATAATGGTATGATCCTTCCGAAAGTTTTTGAGAGGAAGATTATAACTCAACCTCCGCGGGGGAGGCAAGGCGCGTTACATATAATTAACCAGTGAGAGCTTTTGAATACGCGTAATCGTGGACATCATGGCCTGATAGTTCAAGGAGAGTTGGCTTAAACGGATGGAAGCTTCGGCGATATCGGTATCCAAGATATCCGAGCGAAGAGATTGCACATTGATTTTGAGCACTTCGCTTCGCTCAACCGTACTCTGTAGCGTATTGGAGATGGCCCCGACCCTGGTATGCTCCTTGGAGACGTGTTCAAGAAGGTGATCGAGCCGTTCCATCAGGTTTTCAAACCCGGGATTCCTGGCAAAAGCCTGTTGACTGCCG
>JAMOMS010000265.1 GCA_027067015.1 Campylobacterales bacterium
AACACCCTCTTTGTCTTAACCGTCATCATGTTGCTGATGGTCTTTAAAGAGGGCAAATCGGAGGGTGTCTTTCTTTACGGCGCGGAGCGCTTTTTCATGACCCTCTTTGCCGTGATCGTCTATACCGCCGTCTGGACGCTCCTTTGGCCCGAAAAGGAAGCCGGCTCCCCCCTGCCGGGAGAGTACCGTGTGGCGTGGCGGTGTCGGGAGCACTGGCTGGGGGCGCTTAGCGGCGTCCTGGTCTTTTGGGCCGCCCTCTTTTTCTGGATCTACTTCAACCCGCCGCTTGGTTTCATGACCGTGGCCCTGGCCACCGCCATGTCCACCGCCCTGCTCTTTGCCGTCGCCACGCCCGCCATGATGCTCGTGGCTTTTAGCCTGGGACTCATCGTCGCCACCCTCTCTTATATCTTCGTTCTCCCCCAACTGCAAAACGGGTGGCAGTTGGGCGCCTTTTTGTTTCTTTACGCCTTTGTCTCCTACCGTCTACTGCCGCCGGCCATGGCGATGATCGTGCTGATCGGCACCACCACCTTTCACCTGCAAAGCAGTGCTTTCTTTCATTTTGGACTCTTTTTGAATATCCTTTTCGTGCTCTACGCATTTTTGTTTCTACTGCTGTTGTTTTACTACCTGCCCGTTTCAAACCGCCCGGAAAAACGCCTTTTGGCCGTATGGCGGCGTCTCAAACGGCTGGCCGAACGCCCCGACACGCCGCCCAAGGCCCTGCAAGACACGTTAGAGGCCCTGCGTCTTTACGCCCACAGGCTCAACCCCAAACGTTTCGGAATCGACCCCGAAGCGTTTAAAGCGTGGATAAAAGCGTGTGCCGACAACCCGAAAGCCTCACCCCCGCCGCCGGGCCTGCAAGCGCTGGAGAGGGGGCGATTTTGAGAACCAAAGCCGTTATCCTCCTGCTGGGCTTTTTGCTTGCCGGTTGCACAAAACTCGGGCCCGATTTCAAAAAACCCCCTCAACCCCCTCTGCCCAAAAGCTTCCACGCTTCCCACCCCTTTGCGAAGCAAACCGTCGCGGCATGGTGGACGCTCTTTGATGACAAGGCGTTAAACCGGCTTATTCAACTGGCGGCCTCGCAAAACCTCGACATACGAAGCGCGGGCCTGCGGATTTTGCAGGCCCGCGCGGCGCTCGGCATCGCCGAGGGATACCGCTACCCCCAAAAACAGACCGTCTCGGGCGGCTACCTTACCAATTACGACAAAGGGCATATCGACGCCCTCAACCTCACCTTCGACACCCTCTGGGAGATGGACATTTGGGGCAAATACGCCAGAGAGGTTGAATCGGCCCGGGCTGTTTACATGGCCTCTGTCGCCGGTTACCGGGCCGCTACCGTCGCCGTATTGGCCGAGACGGCCCGCCAGTACATCGCTTTCCGCACCGCCCAGGAGCGGCTGGCCTACGCCCGTCGTAACGCCGCCATTGAAAAGAGGGTGGTGAAAATGACAAAAATCCGCTTTCTCGCCGGCAGTGTCAGCGAATTGGACTGGCAACAGGCCCAAACCCAATGGCACAACACCCTCTCCGCCATTCCCGCCATGCGCACAGCTTGCGTAGCCGCCCGCAACGCCCTGGCGCTTCTTCTGGCCGTCACGCCCGAAGAGATTACCCGCATTGTCGGTCCCATTGAGCCCTCCACAGAAAAGCGCCCTTGTGCCGATACCCCGGCGTTTGTTCCGCTTCCAAAGCTCAACCCCCAAACCCTGCTTGACGCCCGTTTGCTCCTGCAACGCCCCGACGTGATCGCCGCGGAGCATATGGCCCATTCAGCCGCCGCGAAGATCGGGGCGGAAAAAGCAAAACTCTACCCCAGTTTCACCCTCTTAGGCTCCATAGGCTACCAGGCAACAGACCGCAATCCCGTTTTTCGCAACTGGACCGGCTGGGGAAGCCTCTCTAACAATATTATCCTCTCGGCAGGCCCCGGACTCTCATGGAACATTTTTCAGTACGATCGCGTCAAAAACAGCATTCGGCTTCAAGATGCCCTGCTCCAAGAGCGTCTGCTGGCTTATACCAAAACCCTCATACGCGCCGCCACGGAAGCCGATACCGCCTGGCGAAGCTATCGCCTCGCGCTGGCTCAGCTTCAGGAGCGCCAAAAAGCCCTCAAGGCCACCGAACGCGCCTTCGCCCTTTCGGCCCTGCAATACAAAGAGGGGCTGGTAAGCTACCAACGGCTTTTGAGTACGGTCGAAAAACTGACCCTCACCCGAGACATCTACGCCCAGCTCAAAGGCTCGACGGCCCAAACGCTTATCTTTCTTTTCAAGGCTTTGGGAGGAGGCTGGCAGATAACCCGAAACAGAAGTTTCCTCCACCCCGCCGACCGAAAGGCCCTCCGCTCCAGAGGGGTCGCGTGGGGCCGTCGGCTTGATGCCAACCAGACCCGTCTACCCGAAGGAGTCGACCGATGAGTCTAAAACCCCTGAGCGATTCATGGCTTCTTACGGCCAACCCCTACCCCCATGAACTCCGTTTCGGCGATATCTACATCACCCCCTGGATTCCCGCGTTGGCCCTGGCCTTTACGCTCTCTTTGTTGAGCGCGTGGCTTTTAAACCGTCTTCGGCTTAGCGACTGGTTTGTCGCCCACGCCTATCTCTTCCTGGCCATTTTGCTCTTATGGCTGATGGTTGTAGACCATTTTTGGATCAAGGTGTTTTAACCATGAAAAAACTCGTTTCCATCGTTTTGACGCTGGCTATTATGGCCGTCGCCGGCTGGATGGGGTGGCAGAAATGGCGCCACTACACCCAAAACCCCTGGACCCGCGACGGGCAGGTACGCTCCCAGGTTATTCAGATCACCCCCCGGGTATCAGGCACCGTCACCCGCATTGACGTGACCGACAACCAGCACGTCAAAAAAGGGGACCCCCTTTTTGAGATCGACCCCTCCCCCTATCGTCTCAAAGTGCGTCAGGCCAAGGCTCGCCTCAAACGGGCCCGCCAGGCCTCCCGGGGCATGAAAGCCGAATATGAGCGCCTTAAAGCCATCTATACCAAGGACGCGGGGGCGGTCAGCCAAAAAGAGCTTTTGCGCAAGGAGATCGCCTACCTTAAATCCCTGGCCGACGTAGAAAGCGCCCGGGAGGCCCTCAACGCCGCCAATCTCAACCTCTCCTTTACCCGCGTCTACGCGCCGGTGGACGGCTGGGTGAGCAACATCAATTTCCAGATCGGCTCCCAGGCCACGGCCAACCGCCCCCTGCTGGCGTTGGTGGATGAAAAGGCTTTCTGGGTCTTCGGCTTTTTCAGAGAAGACGCCATCGCCCCCATCCGGGTGGGGGATCGGGCCGTCGTAACGCTGATGGCCTACCCCGACACCCCGCTATACGGCCGAGTCGAATCTATAGCCTGGGGTATCGCCCCAAACGACGCCAACCCCGGCGCCAACCTGCTCCCCGCCGTCAAACCGGTCTTTCAGTGGATCCGCCTGGCCCAGCGCATTCCCGTGCGCGTCAAGCTCGACACCCCCCTGCCAAAAGGCGTTGTCCTGCGTGTCGGTATGACCGCCTCGGTACGGATTCTTACCCGCGAATCTAACGCCTCCGCCCGCGCAAATTGATAAGACTGGAGACAAACACCGCCATATAAAAGACCCCCGTCACCGCCTCCATTATCGCCAAAAACTCCGCCAATCGACTAGTCGGGGCAATATCGCCGTAGCCCAACGTCGTCAGCGTGGCAAAACTGAAATAGGCCACCCGGCTAAATAGCTGTTGCCATGCCGTCGCCTCAATCCCCGCCAGTGCCGAAGGGTCAAACAGCAGTAAGATCAAATAGAGCTCCGTCCAAATCAGGCCGATCAACAGATAGAGCGCCACGGAGCCGACCATCTTGTTGGCATCAATCTCTCCCTCAAAAAGAATCTGCCGTGCCGCCACTTTGAAAGAACCGACAAAAAAGAGCAACATCGTCACATAGACACCCAGCAAGACCCAACGGGTATGCCAAATGTAGCCAACCGCCGCCAACACCCCCAAAACAAGTGCCAATCGGTAGACAATCTTTTGCCACGATCTTTGTGTATGCAGGCTTCTGACACCCACCACAAGCAGTAAGACCGTCAGCCCCGAAAAGAGCAGATCAACCCACCGGTTGGCCGCTGTACCGGTCACGGCACTGGCAAAAAGCAGGCCAATCAACGCCAGACAGAGATACCAAAAATTATTGCGTGTGTTTATTGCCATGAAACATCCTTGATTTCACCCGTCTATTCTACTAAAATAGTTTCATTTATCTTCATAAAAGGTTTTTCATGCGTTCAAACCTCTTTTTGGTTCTTCTTTTTTTCTCTTTAAGCCTCTTACTGCAAGCCGGCGCCATTGAGAGCGAAATCTATTTACAAGGCATCCGCTATTTCGACGAAAAAGCCTACAAAAAGGCGTTGCCGCTTCTGCAAAAACTTGCTAAAAAAGGCAACAAAGGCGCCATGTACCGCCTGGCCTACCTTTACGAAAACGGCCTGGGCACCCCCAAAAATCTGGAAAAAGCGACCTACTGGTACAAAAAAGCGGCCCAAAACTACGCCTACACCATCCAGACCGAAGGGGCCAAAGCCCTCTACTCCCGCCGTTTCGCCAAACGTCTCAAAGCCCAGCTTACCCCCTACAGCACCCGGGCCGCGGGGTTGGCGGCACTGGCCAAGGTAGATACCCAAACACCCGAAACCAAACAGCTTTTTGAAGATTTGACCAGCGGACACTTTTTTGGCCTGACCCCCTACAAAGCCAACTACCTGCTTCCCGTCGGAATAGCCGACCGCAAATACCGCCGTCAACCTTCCGGTTATAAAAGCTTTGAAATTTTTGATGCCGTCAACCATACCCATATCACACCTTTATACGGCACCTATGACAAACAGACCGAAGTGGAGTTTCAGTTCAGCCTCAAAAAAAACCTCACCTACAACCTTTTCGGTATGGGTGAATATATTACCGCCGCCTATACCCAGCACTGCTTCTGGCAACTCTACGCTGAATCGGGCCCGTTTAGAGAGACCAACTATATGCCGGAAATCTTCGCCATCTTCCCAACCTCCGCCGTCATAGACGAGGTAACGGGGCTCAAGGCGACCAAATGGGGCTTTATTCACCAATCCAACGGCCAGGAGGGCTACCGCTCCCGCTCCTGGAACCGCCTATATATGCAGGGAATGTTCCAGTGGTCAAACCTTTTCCTCTCCGCCCGCGTCTGGTACCGCCTGCCCGAAGAGGACAAAAGCGACGACTACTATCGCGGATACGTGGATGTCAACCACAACGGCAGACCCGACCCCGGCGACCGGCTTGTCGATCCCAACAGCGAAAGTGACAAAGACGACAACCCCGACATTCTGGACTACATGGGCTACGGTGACCTGGCCTTCACTTACCTGTGGGGCAACCACCAGTTTGACGGCCTTTTGCGCTACAACTTCCACAAAGGGGGCAAAGATCGGGGCGCGATCCAGTTGGACTGGAGCTACCCCTTCTTTCACTCCCGCACCACCTTTTGGTATCTCAAACTCTTCAGCGGATACGGAGAGAGCCTGATTGATTACAACCGCAATGTCACCAAAGCCTCATTCGGCTTCTCCTTCTCCCGGGGCATCTTTCAATAGGCCTAAAGCCCTGAACGCGGCTACTCCACGTTCGCCAGGGCCAACGCCCCCGCTACCTTGACGCCGGCCTCTTTTAAAACCGCCTCCGCCTCCATCAGCGTCAACCCCGTCGTCACCACGTCATCCACGAGCAGTACCCGAATCTGCCCCGGGCCCGTATAGAGAAAATTTCTTGGGTTGGCCAGTCGAAAGGCGCGGCTTTTACCGGCGTAACTGACCCTGTTTTTGGCGCGTAAAACCCCGTAGAACGCCCCAAATCCATGCTTTTGCAATATTCGCACCAACACGGCGGTATGGCTGTAGCCGCCCCGGGGATTGTCATCAATCCCTACCGCGTAGAGCCGATCATCCGGTGTCAACAGTGAAAACGCGCTTTTGGCCAGCCATCTGAATACGACGTGACCGTGGGGACGGTGTTTGGTTAAAAGCAGGGGTTCAATCTCGTCGTAGCG
>JAMOMS010000266.1 GCA_027067015.1 Campylobacterales bacterium
AAGAGAACAAGTACCTGATGCAAAAGCATGAGCTGGTGGCTGAAATTGATACCCTGCTGGGCGGTCGGGCCGCCGAAGAGGTCTTTATCAAAGAGATCAGCACGGGGGCCAGCAACGACCTGGAGCGGGCCACCGATATTGTCAAGGCGATGGTAAGCCTGTACGGCATGAGCGACGTGGCGGGGTTGATGGTGCTGGAGAAGCAGACCAATATGTTCCTGGGCGGCGGGATGAGCCAGAAAGATTACAGCGAGAAGACCGCCGAGGAGATGGACGCCTTTGTCAAAGCCTTCCTGGATGAGCGCTACAAGGCGGTAGTGGAGCGGCTGGAGCGCTACCGGGGAGCGATTGAGGAGATGGTAGAGGAGCTCTTCAAGGCCGAAACCATTGAAGGGGAGACGGTGCGCCGCATTATCCGGGCTTTTGAAGAGAGAGAGGGTCTGCCTTCGCTCCTGCAGGAAGAAGAGGGGGATGAAGAGTCGGCCCAAAACGACCCGAAGGCGTGAGCTTTCGGGAAGTATGCTATACTTTCACCATGACTTCACAAAAACGTATCCAGCAAGGCAGTGAAACAGGCCGTATCAAAGCCATTCGACACCTTCCCAAGATCGAGATCAAAAACACCCTCCTATTGCCGCTGTTTTAATACTTTTTTACCCGTTTTTACACCCTGTTTTAAGAGAGGAACCGGAAGGTTTATAACCAAAGGATGAAGCATGAGTCAGAAAGAGAAAGTCTATATATTTGATACCACGTTGCGTGACGGCGAGCAGAGCCCCGGCGCCTCCATGAACACCGAAGAGAAGATCAAGATCGCTTTGCAACTTGAGCGGTTGGGGGTGGATATTATCGAAGCCGGGTTCGCCGCCGCCAGCCCGGGCGATTTTGACGCCATCAGCCGCATCGCCGACGCGGTGAAAAAGAGTACCGTCTGCTCTTTGGCCAGGGCCGTGGAGCGGGATATCGTCAAGGCGGGCGAATCGCTTGAAAAGGCTGAGAAAAAGCGGATTCACACCTTTATCGCCACCAGCCCCATTCATATGGAGCACAAGCTTCGCATGAAGCCCGACGAGGTAATCGCCCGCGCCGTCGAGGCGGTGAAGCTGGCCAAAAGCTTTACCGACGACGTGGAGTTTAGTTGTGAGGACGCGGGCCGCAGTGAGATGGGCTTTTTGAAAGAGATCCTTGACGCGGTGATCGAGGCGGGAGCCACGACGCTCAACATTCCCGATACCGTCGGCTACCGCCTGCCCCAGGAGATGGGGGCGATGATCAAAGAGCTTTATGATCATGTGGGAAAACGCGCCATCATTTCGGTCCATTGCCACAACGACCTGGGCCTGGCCGTGGCCAATTCGCTCTTTTCGGTCTTAAACGGCGCGCGGCAGGTGGAGTGTACCATCAACGGCTTGGGGGAACGAGCCGGCAACGCGGCGCTGGAAGAGATCGTGATGGCCATGAAGACCCGAAGCGACGTCTTCAGTGGGGTAGAGACCGGCATCAACACCCGCGAAATCTACCCTACCAGCCGCCTGGTGGCCGCCATTACCGGCATTGAGCCCCAGCCCAACAAAGCCATTGTGGGCAAAAACGCCTTCGCCCATGAAAGCGGCATTCACCAAGACGGCGTGCTCAAGTGTCAGGAGACCTACGAGATTATGAAGGCCGAGGATATCGGTTTGGAGGCCAACCGCATTGTCCTTGGCAAGCACAGCGGGCGCCACGCGTTCAAAGAGCGCCTTCAGGAGCTGGGATTCGAGCTTGGCGAAGAGGATTTGAACAAGGCCTTTGAGCGCTTTAAAGTGTTGGCGGACAAGAAGAAAGAGATTTACGACGACGACATCCGTATGCTGATCGCCAACGAGATCACCAACATCCCCCAAACCTACGAGTTGGTAGGCTTGCAGATTGCCGACTGCTCCGGCGGGGTGCCCAGCGCGGCGGTGAGAATCCGTCATGAGGGCAAGGAACTGCTGGACGCGGGCATCGGCGACGGGACGATGGACGCCATTTTTAAAACCATCGACCGCATCAGCGGCCATACGGGCCAGTTGATGGATTACCGGGTCGAGGCGGTCACGAAGGGCAAGGACGCTTTGGCCAAGGTGGTCGTGAACGTCCGTTTTGACGAGAGCCAAAACGCCGTCATCGGGCACGGGCTTAGTATCGATACGATGCTTGCCAGCGCCAAAGCCTATATCGGGGCGCTCAACAGCTATCTGTCCATGCGGCCCGAACAGAGTGATGAAGAGGCGTGCGGCGGGGTGTAGGCGCTATCGGCGCGTTTTCGCATGGGGTGCCGGTTTTTGGTAGCCGATAACATCAAAATCGAAAAAGCGTGAGTGAAAGGTGCCGTCGGGGATTTTGTTGAACTGAATGGCGGCTGATTCCAGGTTCTCCTGCTCCAGATAAAGAAGTCCCAGGGCATAGCGGCTCTCCAGGTTGTTCGGGTCGGTCAGTTTGGCCAACTCCAGCAGTGCCGCCGCCGTGGCGTGGTGGTTGGCGGCGATGGCGGCGACGGCTGTTAAAAAGAGGGTGCGGCTGTCTTGTCGGTTGTATTTGTCTACCAGCTGGTTGAGCAGGGTATAGGCCTCTTCAAACTCTTTGAGGTAGATATCCACCAGCGCCAGCGCTTCAATAATCCCTTCGGGCTCCTCGTTTTCGGCGATCAATTTATGTTCCAAACGTTTTTTAAGCGGGTAGAGGGTGCCGGTGATGTGGCGAATGGTGATATAGTTGCGTCGCGTAAAGGGACTGCCGTAGTAGAGCGCTTCCAGATTGAGCGGATGACGCTTGAGGTAGGCGATGGCTTTGGCGCTGAAAGATTTGACAGGGAGGTTGCGGTAGCGTATATCCAAATAGAGCAGGTTGGCCAAAATGTCTTTGGGAAGGCGGTCTCTTAACATTTTGGCGCTCTCTAAAGCGTTGGTCCAGTCGTTGCGTTGGGCGTGAATGAGCAGATCGAGCAGGAGGTAGTCGGGGCGGTTGTCGTGAGATTGATGTAACCACCGGGAAGCGGCGGCAAGGTTGCCCTTGTAAAGATAGTAGAGCGCCTTGACATATTGTTGAGACAGGGTCGGGCGGTTGAGGTTTTTTAGATCATCCAGCAAGAAACGTTCAACCTGCGGAATCTTTTTGTGAATCAGATCTTCGCTAATAAGGGCAAAAAGGCCGGCAAGATAGTTGGTAGTATTGAGATGGTAGCTTCTTAAAAAATGGGTATGCGCGTTGGTAAAGTCGCCGAGCCGGGCATAGGTGAGTCCCAGGTTGTAGTGGAGTATCGCGTGGTTGGGATAGCGTTTCAGGGCCTGGCGCAAGAGCCGGTTGGCCCGCAGGAGGCGATGGTCGAGCGCCTCTTTGATCGCCTTGGAGATAAGCAGATTGACATGGGAGATATTGGAGCTTCGGCTAAGGTATTTGGTCGCGTCGGGTGCCTCGTCCACATAGATGGCGGCGTTACCCTTGCGAATATAGTTGATGGTTTGGGCGGCGTTGAAGACTTTAAACGGGGCAAACTCAAATATCAGACGGTAGGCGTTGGGCGGTGTGATTAGTTTGTCGGCACTGTAACGCTTTTGGGCCTCTTGAATTGAGATAACGCCTTTGGCCAGTGTTGTTTTGATCGGGTAGAAACGGCTTTTGTCCCCCTTTTTTTGCAATTTTCTCAATAGTTTGGCGCTCTCTTTGGGCTGGCGGTTTTTAAGATAGACCAGCGCCAACGCTTTCATAACAGAGGGGTCCGGACGCTCATTCATCGCCTCCTTTAGCGCTTTGGCTGACGCGGCGTAGTCCGCGATGCGCGCATAAAGCAGGCCCAGAAAAAGCGGGTCTTTTTGCGTGTGCCCACCCTCTATCAGGCCGATCGCTTTTTGAGGGCGCGCGTAGACGCTGTAGGCGATGGCGCCCAGGCTTCCCAACTCTTTGGTGTAGTGCTTGGTCATGGGGTGTTTTAATGCCGGTAGAATCTCGTAATAGTTGCCCTTATAGTAGTTAACCAGCGCGTAGAGGTAGCTATAAAGCGAGGAGCCGTAACTCTCCGGCAGGCTGGCTTCGGCCATCTGAAGAAAATAGGCAAAACTTTTTCGATCATTGAGGTGTAGGGCGCAGGCGGCGGCGTTGAGGGCGCTGATACAGCGGTTCTCACCGTTTTGTATGGCCTTTTTAAAAGAGGCGATGGCCCGGTCGTACTTCTCCTGGCGCATTTGGGCCACGCCGAGATTGTAGTAGGAGACGGAGGCGCTGTAGGCGGCGATCTGCTCAAAGAGTGAAAGCGCCTCTTTTTTGTCCCCCCGCTCATAAAGGAGATTGGCCTTTTTGATCATGGCGTCAATCTCCGAAGGTGTTGATCGCGGAGGTGTTGACGGTCGGCGCGCGGAGGCTTCCAGTTTCTTGGCCAGTTTGGCGGTATCGATCGGAGGGGTTTGGGCGGAGCTTTTTTTGTGCGAGAGTACCAGGTAAAGCGCCAAAAGAGCCAGCAAAAGAACCAAAAAGGCCAGCCCCAACAGCAGATAGAGCTGTTTTTTGTCGGGGCCTTTTGGGGTGGCGTCCTCAACGGTTGCCTCCTCGGCGGGGCCGTTCTCTTCGGTCTCATCCCCCTCTTCGAGGATAATTACCTCTTCTTCTTCCGCCATCGGTTACCTTAAAGGTAGGGTTTTAGCGCGTCGGGTACGGCGATGGCGCCGTCTTTTTGCTGATAGTTTTCCATGATGGCGATGAGGGTACGCCCCACCGCCAGGCTGGAACCGTTGAGGGTGTGGACCAGACGGTTTTTGCGGTTTTCGTCTTTGAAGCGTATTTTGGCCCGCCGGGCCTGAAAATCGCGGGTGTTGGAAACAGAACTGATCTCCCGGTAGCACCCCTGACCCGGTAACCACACCTCCAGGTCGATCGTTTTGGCGGCTGAAAAGCCCATGTCACCCGCGCATAGCAATACATGGCGGTGCGGCAGGCCCAAAGAGGTCAACAGGTCGGAGGCGCAGGCTACCATCTCTTCAAAAACCCGGTCGCTCTCTTCGGGGCGGGTGATGCAGACCAGCTCCACTTTGTCGAACTGGTGCTGGCGGATGATACCCCGTGTATCCCGCCCCGCCGAGCCCGCCTCTTTGCGAAAACAGGGGGTGTGGGCGGTCATCTTAAGGGGGAGTTGTTCTCGGGAAAGAATTTCGTCACGGTAGAGGTTGGTTAGCGGCACCTCGGCGGTGGGAATAAGGTAGAGCTCCTCACCCTCAATCTTGAAAAGATCGTCGGCGAATTTGGGGAGCTGGCCGGTGCCGTACAGTGAGGCGTCGTTGACAATGGCCGGCACCCACACCTCCTCAAAGCCCCGTTTGCGGTTGAAATCGAGCATATAGTTAATCAGGGCGCGCTCCAGTCTCGCCCCCATGCCCCGCAGGGAGCTAAAACGGCTCTTGGCCACCTTGACACCCCGCTCAAAGTCGATCCAGCCGTTGCTTTCGGCCAGTTCCCAGTGCTCTTTGGGCTGAAAGTCAAATGTGGTTGGCTCAAGCACCCGTTTGAGCTCCACGTTGTCGTTTTCGTCTTCGCCGTCGGGTACGTCGGGATCGGGCAGGTTGGGTACGGCGGCCGCTTCGTTTAAAAGCCTCTCTTCCACTCTTTTGAGCGCTTCGTTCAACTCGGCGATACGTTTTTTGTTGGCGGCTACTTCGGCCTGAAGCGCCGAGAGATCTTTGCCTTCGCGTTTATATTCGCCAAAAAGACGGCTTTTGGCGTTTTGTTCCGCCTGTGCCGTCTCCAGCTTTTGCCTTAGCGCCTTCTTCTCTTCAAAAAGCTGTTTGAGATCGGCCAGTTTTGTCTCATCCACGCCCCGACGGCGCAGGGCTGTGGCGGTGGACTCAAAAGATTGTTCTAATTGTTTGAGGTCTATCATGTGTTTCCTTGACGTATCATGATTTAGAATGTTTCATAAAAATTATAGGCCTGGGCACAGGCAATGGCCGTGAAATAGATCATCCAAAGCAAAAGCAGTACGCCCGCGGGAATAAGGATAACGGTGGCCATACATACGCCAAGTGCAATGGCCGCGCCCAGCATAATGAGCATC
>JAMOMS010000267.1 GCA_027067015.1 Campylobacterales bacterium
AATCTCCAATCCCCAGGGCGGCGGCTTTGAGAATGTGACGATCGATAACGACACGGTGGCCACCACCATTCAAGACGGTAGCAGTGAGCCTGACGGGGGAACGGGTGAGGCCGATACGGTTTACGCTCGTATCGATGGGGATAATAGTGCGTATGAGGGAGAGAGTATCACCCATACCGTCACATTGGTCGATAAAGACGGCAATGCCGTGACCGTACCGGATGATGAAACCGTCACGATCAATCTGACTTACGCCGGTAGCGGTGCCGATGCGGCTGAAAACGACGATTATACACCCCGACAAAGCGTCACCATCAGCGGTGGTAGCAGTGCGCAGGCCGAGATACCGGCTCTTGATGACTATCTCAATGAGAATGATGAGAGCTATACGGTGACCATAGAGTCGGTTTCGCAGGCCAACGGTACGTTTGAGAACGTGGCCGTCGATACGGATCATGAGAGCGCTGTCGGTACGATATTGGGCGATGAGGCCAACGAGCCTGACGGCGGCGTGGGTGAGCCCGATACGGTGTATGCCGTGTTGGAAGGCCCCGCTCCCACGGATGAGGGTGAGCAAACCGGCGACTTTACCGTTACGCTGATGGACAAGGACGGTCAGGAGGTGCGCGTTGCGGAAGATACCGACGTGCGGATCGTCTTTGAGGATGTGACCTCGGAGGCGGAGGATTTTGACCATACGGCGCAAACCGTTACTATCGCCGCCGGTAACGCATCGGCAACCTTTAACGTCCAGACCCAAGAAGACAGCGACGCGGATGATGAGACGTTCCGCGCGAAGATCGATGCGGTGCAGACCGCGGAGTTTGAGCATGTGGATATTGACGGCTTTACCGACTCGGCGGGCAATACGCATGTCGGTGCCGTTGAAGCGGATATTGTCGATCAGGGTGTGAGCGCGACCGTAAGCGTTGATGACGTGAGTGTCAATGAGGATGCGGGAACCCTTGAGTTTACCGTTACGCTTTCAGAAGCGTTGACGGACGATGTCACCTTTGACTATCAGACCGCCGATCAAACAGACGGAAGCGGCGACGCGACCGCCGGTAGCGACTATACCGCCGTCAGCGGAAGCGGAACCATTGCCGCGGGCGATACGCAAACCACGATCTCCGTTCCCATCGCCGATGACTATTTCAAAGAGGGCGATGAGCAGTTTGAGATCCATCTAAGCAACCTGAGCGACAACGTGGACGAGGCCAACTCCGACCTGCTTGGGATCGGCACCATTCAGGATGCGGGCAGTACCGACGACAACGGCGATAGCGCCGAGTCGCCTTTGGGCGCGGAAGATACGCTCTTTGTGGAGATTACCCACAATGATGAAGTCGCGGAAGGTCAAACCCTGAGTCACACGGTGAAGCTGGTGGACAAAGACGGCAACGCCGTGACCGTGGCCGACGGCGAGACGCTTACGGTTCACCTGGGCTACAATCAAGCCGGCGATGACAGCGCCGAGAGCGACGACTACACCGAAGTCGCGACCGTGCAGATCGGTGCGGGCGAATCGGAAGCGACGGTGGAGATCGCCAGCGTGGATGACGATTTGGCCGAAGGGGATGAAGAGTATACGGTGACAGTGACCGCGGTGGATCAGGAGAACGACACCTACGAAAACGTGGCCCCCGCCAATACCGCCAACGGTTATGTCAGCGACAGCGATACGGCG
Source organism: Campylobacterales bacterium (assembly GCA_027067015.1). Classification (GTDB taxonomy): domain Bacteria; phylum Campylobacterota; class Campylobacteria; order Campylobacterales; family Hydrogenimonadaceae; genus Hydrogenimonas. The sequence goes on from JAMOMS010000267.1 coordinate 1,688, forward strand.
ACCGGTACCATCCTGGCCAGCGACCTGACGGCCGAGTCGAGGGTGTCGGAAGAGGGCTTAAGCGGCGGCAATCCCGACAGCAATCCCGACGCGACGCTCGATACCACCGACAGCGCCACCGACAGCGGTACGTTGGAGGTGGAAGCGGGCAGTACGGTTACGCTTTCGGCGCCGACGGGCAGTTACACCTCCGGCGGGGAGACGATTGCCTGGTCGACATCCGACAGTGACCACACCCTCACCGGTTCGGTGGCTGACGGGGAGGTGATTAGGATTGAGATTGATGATGCGGGCAACTACACCACCACCCTCTCCCAGCCTTTGGATCATGCCGACGCCGATATGGAGGACAATCTCTCCATACCCGTCACCGTCACGATCGATGACGGGGCGGGCAATACGACGGACGCGACGCTAAACGTGGTTGTCGAAGACGACGCGCCGACGGCTCAAAGCGCCGATACGTTGATTGATCTGGACGTGGTACCCAAGACCACCAACCTCTCCTTTATTATCGATATCTCCTCCAGTATGTCCGATGATGACCTGCTTTCAACCGAGGATGCGATTCAAACGGCCATCGAAGAGTACGGCAAAAACGGTCCGGTCAATGTCAACCTGGTGCAGTTTTACGGGGACGGGCATCATCAGACTACATGGATTAAAGATGTCACAAGCATTGATGACCTCCCCCACGATTATGACTGGAGTGACGCGAAGGATGATACGGTAGACAGCTCCGAGTATGATCACAACCATGTGCTCGATAACGACAAGAGCGGTACCGACCCCGAACAGGGTATGCGCGCGCTGGTGGAAAACGCCTATAGCGGCCATCAGCCCGACGCGGATCAGAATGTTGTCTACTTTATGGGTGACGGTGACTCCTATGACGCGTACCAGACCGATTTTGATGATTATACCGGCGTGTTGGAGCGTGACGATGACGGCAATGTAACCAGTTACGATCCGGATAACCCCTGGACCAACTTTGTTACCGGCGGGGATATTGACAAGCTCTATACCTACAGTGTCAATACTTCCGATGTCTTAAAAGACCTGGTCCATCTGGCCGATAACGGCGAAGATGCGGTGTCTCAGCCAGCCGAGGCGCTGGATGTGGATCAGTTGGGTGATGAGATCGCGTCAACCGTCGAGTTGACCGAAACCGGCGATTTGGTGCATGACAGCCAAACCGATGAGACCTATATCCATTACGGCGCCGACGGCGGTCATCTGGAGTCGGTTACCATCGGTGACAATACGGTGCAGTACGATCCTGATAATCCGACTCAGACCGTAACCGGTACCCATGGAGACTTTACCATCGATTTTAATACCGGTCATTACACATTCAAGTCGACCGATGACAACCGGGTTGAGTATACCGAGTCGGTGGAGGCCAAAGTACAAGACGGTGACGGCGATACGGTCGATACGGTATTGTTGGATATCAATGTCTCCTACGGTGACGGCCTTAGCAGTTCGCCGCATATTAATCCGGTTGATACCAGTGTCGTGAAAGATCAGCAACAAAGTATCGGTAACGTTACCGACGACGGCAGTATCGACAGCAGTTCCCTTTCGGCCGATCACGGTACGGCGGAGCTGGATAGCGAGGGCAACATCATCTATACGCCCGATAGCGGTTATCTGGGAAGTGACGTGGTGGATGTCAGCGTAACCGACAACGATGGCAATACCAGCTCCCGCAAAATCGAAATCAACGTCGTGGAAGAGGCGGACAACGCCGATGCTCCCGATCTTTCTATGGATATATCCGATGCGCAGGTTTCGGTAGAGGGTGTGGATGAGAGCGACACCTTTGACAGCGATACCGAGGGGTGGGTAGACGAAGACGGCGGAAACGATTATGTCTGGGAAGAGAATGAGCACCTGCATATTACCAACCCGCACCATGATGCGCTTAAAACCTTTGATTTTGGTAGCGAAAAGGCCAATATGGGTGTGACGGTCTCGTTTGATGCCTTTATTGATGAGAATGAGTGGGACAGCGATGACAGCATGAGTGTCTATATTAACGGGGAAGAGGCCATTACCCGCAATCGTGCCGAGCTTTTGGATGATAGTGCCCAATCGTTTGAGACCAATCTGGATGATGAGGGCAAACTGGCGGTCAAGATTGTCAACAACACAGACAGCGGCGGTAGTGATTCGGAGTGGTTGGAGATTGACAATTTCCATATCTTTAAAGAGACGGAGTATAAATATGAGGTGGACCTGACGCCGACACTGACCGATACGGAGGGTAACGAAAGTTTGGAAGATTTGTTGCTTTTGCAACTGCCTGACAATGTCAAACGGGTTGAAGACGCCTCCGGCAATGCGTTGAGTAAAGAGGATGACGCGTATACCGTTGCTTCCGATCCTGTTAGCGGTGATACGGTCAGCGTGACGGTCTATACCGATGGGCAGATGAGCGATACCGATTTGGACGCCATTCGCAGTCGGGTCTCTTCCGTGGTGGCCGATAGCGGTGACAAGGCGACCGTGGAGGTTGATCGTAACGATGACGCGACACTGATTGACGGGATTGTTTCGGGCATCTATTACGAGACCGATTCGGGTCTGAACGGCTATACCGATGAAGCGGGCAATTTTGAATACCGCCACGGTGATACGGTTACCTTTAAAGTCGGTGATCTGGTGGTCGGTCAGATCGCGACGGAGAAGATTGAGGACGGCAAGGTCTTCTTGCAGGATATCGCCGGTGTCGAGCGGGAGGATATGGATGACGCGTATGTGCAGAATATGGCCATTTTCCTTCAATCGCTGGATGCGGACGGCGATGCCGATAACGGCATTGAGATTACCGAAACGGCCCATGAGGCGTTTGAAGAGAGTGACGGGGAACTGCTCTCTTTGGATAGAGAAGAGCTGGTGGAGATACTAAAGGATGTGAGTGATCATGTGGTGGATGAGGCGTCGGCCATGGCACACGTAGAGCGGATGCTCGCGCAATATGATAAGGATGAAGAAGGTACGGCGCAAACAGAGGAGAATGAAGATACGCAAGCCAAAACCCTGATGCTGAGTGATGAAGAGGCAAAACCTGACGTTTTGGTCGATAAGAGTGAGATGTCGGAAGAAGCTATGGCCTCTGAGGGTGAGAGTATCGATCTAAGCGGTTTGGATACATTGGCTGACGAACAAGAGGAGAAACCGACGCAAGAACCCGAAGCGCTCTCTTCCTTGGATGATGTGTTGGTTGAAGATGAGAAGGGTGACATTGAGGACTTGCCCGAAAGCTCGCACACCGTTCTCTCCTCAACAGAGGCGACACAAGAGAGTATGGCCAAAGAGATCGATCCTACCGTGATGCCCAAAGTGGAAGAGGAGACGGCCTTAACGCTTTGCTAACCATTTCGCCCGTTTTAAAACGGGCGAAGGTGTATTGCTTCTTCTTATGCTTCAAAACTTTTTTATGCTATACTTCACAAATATTCATAAGTAGAAACTTTTATTGACAATTTTTAGGGAGTATTGATGAGAAAGCTCGCCTTGGTGGCGTTATGGCTGTGGGGAAGTTATGCGACGGCGGAGTGGAGTTTACTAAAAGCGGTGTGGCATGCCAGCGGTCGTAGCAAGGAGGTTAATCGGTGTGAGGCTCTCTATGTTCAAGAACCGGTCGGCAGGGTAGGATTGGCCGATCTGGAAAAGAGCGCGCCGGGTAGTTATAATGCCTATAACGCGTTGGTATCGGCGTTACAAGGCGCAGATGAAGGCGCGGCTCAATGTCTAAAACAATTTGATGAAGTGGTTTTAAAGGCGGTGGATGCCTATTTGGATGTTGTAAAAACCCGCCGCCTCAAGGAGCTGGCCGATTATAAAATCGTTCAAAATGAGACCATTTATCATCGGGTCGATCACCTATATAGCGGGCAAAAGGTGACAGAACAGGAGATGAAACAGGCGACATCGGCCCTTCTGCTTGCCCATACCGATTATGTGGTTTATGCCAACGATTTGAATAAGGCACTTGAGGATTTTGGTCAACTTTTCGGTGTCGATCTGCCGGCGCAAAATTTTAAGAGTATCGATTTTTCCGCCCCGCTTCCCACCACCTACGCGGTCGGTGTGCAAACGGGCAGTCGTCTGCGCAAAGGGCTCTTTTCGGAAGAGCGGTATAGCCGCTTATGGGACGAGATAAACAATCAAAACGAGCGGTTGGCCCTTTTGAAACGTTATGAAGCCTATGCCGTGGAATCAGCCAAACAGGCTCTGAACGATTTGCGTCAAAAGAGGGGATCGCTTTCGGTTTACATGAAGGCGTTAAACGAAATGATAAACGCCCGACTTCGTTTGGCGAAAGGGTTGTATGATTATCAATCGGCCAAATACCGCCTGTTGGTAGAAACCGGCGCGTTGGTCCCCTATTTAACCGGTACGCTTTCAGCATCCTGGCAAGCCGATAAGAAGACGGCAGAGCGCGCAAAAGCGTTATGGCAAAGCGTGGCCAAAGAGGCGTGGGAGATTCCCGAGATATCGATGGGACTGGCCGGAGCCTTGCGACAAAAAGAGGAAAAACCCGCAGAGGACAGCCTGCCTGTGCAAAAGGTTTCAACATCCGAAATTCTATCGGCGACCCGTAAAAAACTTGAGAAAAAGGTAGAAGAAAAACCCGCTTTGGCGCCAAAGCGGCAAATACGGGTGGTTCAGCTTGTCATGAGCGACCGGGCACATCGCAAGGAGTGTCGCGCTTTAATTCCCGAGTATGAGGCGTATGGGATGCGCTGTTACATTAAAGACTCTATTGACGGCGTGCATATCTACCTGCGTTGTCTTCCCGCTCCCCAAAGCGGTGCGGTGTCGCGACTGCGGAATGAGGGCATCGATTTTATTTATACACGTGAAGACAGTGCTTTTTTGCAAAAGGTTTTGAAACAGCGCTAAGGGCGAAAGTGGTATGATTGGCAAAAACAAAAGGAGCGGTTATGGCCCATCATAAAGATCACGAGAAACTGGCCCGTCTCAAAGAAGCCATCGCCAGTCATGAGAAGCTGGACTCAGCGCAAAAAAGCGAGGCCATGAAACATATAGAGGAGTGGTACGCCGAGGACAAGGGGCTTGGCACGCTGGCCCAGGCGCTGGCAGAGAGGTTTGCGGTCTTAGAGCCCGTTTTGGCTGAGCTGGGACTGCTTTAAAGCACAAAAAAGAGCAAAAGGGCGCAGGCGGCAAAGAGCCAGAGCGCCTTTTCAATTTGTCGGGGCGCCTTTTGAAAGAGGCGTCCGGCCACATAGACCAAAGAGCCCAACAGCAGGCCGTCGGTAATGGAGTAGGTTAACGGCATACCGACAATCATGAAAAAACTTCCCGTAGATACCGCCGGATCGTCAAAGTCGATGTGGCGGATCTCTGAAAACATTGAAATCCCCACCAATATCAGCACCGGATAGACCGCAAATCCAGGAATGGCCGAAAAGAGCGGAAAGAGTATAAAGGTTAGCGCAAAGAAGAGGGCGGTAAAGAGGGCACTCCAGCCGGTTCGTCCCCCCGCTTCCACACCCGCGGCGCTCTCAATAAACGCGGTGGTGGTGCTTACGCCCGCAAGAGCGCTGAGCAGGGTGGCTGTCGCGTCGGCCTCTACCGTGCGTTGCAGGGCTTTTTCTCCCTCTTGTGAATCAAAAAGGCCGGCTCTTAACCCGACACCCGTTAACGTCCCCATGGTATCAAAGATGTCGGTAAGCAAAAAAGTCAGTACCACGGGAAAGAGGCTTAGGCTCAGTGCCGATGAGATGTCAAGGCGGCCAAGCAGAGGAGAAAGGGAGGCGGGAGTACCGACAATATTTTGCGGCGGCGGAGCCAGGTGCAATACCCAGGCCAGTGCCGATGTGATAAAAATGGCCAGAATAAAGGCGGCCCGATAGCCCCGCAGACGGAAAAAGAGTGCCAGCAGAAAGCTTAAAAGGGCCATCAGCGCATGGGGATCTTTGAGATTACCAAGGCTCACCAAAGTGGCCTTGTTCGCGACGATCCAGCCCGATTGCACCATACCGATAAAGGAGATAAAGGCGCCGATCCCCGCGCTGACGGCCCGTTTGAGGTGCAAGGGAATGGTTTCGATCATCCAACGGCGCAGGGGGGTAAAAGAGATAAGCAGATACAAAAGGCCTGAAAGAAACACCACTCCCAGCGCCGTTTGCCAGCTTAGTCCCATCCCCTTGACCAGTCCGAAAGCAAAATAGGCGTTGAGTCCCATGCCTATGCTCATGGCCACGGGTACGTTAGCCCAAAGAGCCGTCAGGGCCGTGGCCAGGACGGTCATGAGGATGGTGGCGCTTATTAGGGCGTCATGGGGCATACCCGCCTGCGAGAGGATGGCGGCGTTGACGGGGATAATATAGAGCATGGCCAAAAAGGTGCTAAAGCCTGCCGTCAGTTCTGTGTTGTAGTCTATGTTTTCAAATGAGAGATTGATCAGTCGCATCTTTACTCCTTTGGGCCATATAGGTGGGTGCGGACGAAACAGTGGAGCATCTCTATTCCGGCGGGATAGTGATTTTGGGTGGGAATGTCAACCAGCTTGGCGTGCAAGAGCATGACGCCTCCTTCCTCATAGGGCCATGACAATCGGTAGGGATATTGCCTTGGTACTCAGGCGGCTTGGGGATAGTTGCATCAAACAGCCTTAATTTGGCATTATTACATATATTTGTTAAATGGGTATTAAGATTTAAATGCTGAAGATGGAGATGGTATGGATATAACGCGTTTTTAAACCAAAGGGTACTACACTCAAAAAAGGTATTGATAAGGAGTGATGTATGACAAAGGCATTACGGGTAGTTTTAATGACTGGGTTGTGGGCCGGCTCGCTTTGGGCCACCTCTCACTGCTATTTGCAACGGAACCACTGTTTTGACGTTTCAGACGGCAAAGAGAGGGTACAGATGTATACCAAGCGCCATACATTCGCGGATGCGGGTCGGCGTTTTGGTATATCCAAGAATGAGATTGAATCGCTTATTAGGGCCGCGGAAGGGGATGAAGCGGCCAATGAGCGGCAGGATCTTCGTGATAGCGGCGGCTACTACGGCGGGGTCTATTGGCCCGTTCCCGTCTACGCCTATCCATATCATCACCATCGGCCTCATCATAACAGGCCCGACAAACCGCATAAACCTTTGCGTCCTGATGGGCCGGTGACCATTCAACCGACCCAAAACCCGGCCTTTAACCGGCCCCGTCCCATACAGCGCCCTGTTCAGCGTCCGGCGCGTCCCATACAACGCCCCCGTTCCGTTCCGCGCACCATGCGAAGAGGCTGAGACTTTAAAAAATCGAAAGGAGATGTACATGAAACTGGCTTATGTGGGGCCCATGCCGAAAGTATCCGATAAGGGTGTGATGTTCGATAAGAACAATCCCGATAAATATCACTACCTTAGTGCCGCGTTGGAGTTGGCGGAAGCGTTCGATTTCAATCCTGAAAATGAAAGAGAGCACATCTACCATCCCAAAGGGGTGGAGATGAAATCGGAGGAGATGTTGGCACGACTGCACAGGTATTGCGACGATATCGAGCAGGTGGTGGCTAAAAGGGAAGCCAAAGCGCGGGAGATCGTGGAAGATCTGCGTCGTCGGGTAGGAGAAGCTGTCACCATTTCCGAAGAGGGTCGGCAGGCCTGGTTGAAAAACATCGACGCCATGTATGACTACTATTTGCAGTTTGTGACCAACGAAGCCGCGTATCGCTGTGTGTTGGAGAAGATAGCATCCGAAATCGCCGCCGCGAAAATTGCGGAGATCAAGGTGCCGCTCTTTCAGAACTTCGGGGTCGTGTTGCATGACCTTGTGGATGTGCTTGAAAACCGCCGTCCCCCGGTTGACTCGGAGCTGGTTATCGAAAAACGGAAGGAAGGGCTTTTTGGCGTTATGCGTTTAAGACATATATAAAAGGAGGGAAAAAATGAGAAAATGGATTCTGGCTCTCTCTTTGACGGCGGTGGCGGCCCTGGCGCTTCCCAATGACGAGAACCAACTACTTATGATCGCCAAGATGGCCGAGAAGAAAGCGGTGGTTTTGGCCTCTATGGGACTTCAGGGTGAGAAACGGGAGGCTTTCGGGAAGCTCTATGACGAGTACCAGCTTAAGATGGCTTCGGTATTGGGTGAGAAGCTGGGGATTATGATGCGATATATTCATGCGCATAAAGAGTTGGATGCTCCAACCGCCCGGAAACTTCTTAAGGAGTGGTTTGAGGTCAAAAAGCAGGCTTTACGACTCCAGGAGTCCTATGCCGGGAAATTTGGAAAGTTTCTCTCACCTGTTGAGGTGATACGCTATTTGCAGATAGAGAACCGTTTTAGAATGATACAGGAAGCGGAACTGGCAAAACTTGTGCCTGTGGCGGAGGTAGGCAAAAAGGGGAAATGAGCTAGCTTCCCCTTTTAGATATCTTTTTTCTTCAGGTCGCCGTGGTAGACAATATCCTCGGCGCGGATGGAGTCGTCGTTGAGCATAGGAGGAACGTTGGGGCCGCCCATCTCCAGTTTACTGCGCTCGGCATCCAGCTCCTCTTCGCTGTAGGCCATCATCATCTCGGCCGAGATGACATGGGGTAACGCCTGGATCTGTTTGACTTTGCCGATCTCTTCACTGATATTCTCTCCCTCGACCGTCACAATGATCTTGCCGATCGATTTATCATGGAAATGGTAGTCGCAAAAGTCGGCGTTTTTGAGTGTTTCGACCACTTCGTCGATATGCTCCTGCCGAACCTGTACGACAATACTGGAAATGTTCATGGAAGCCTCCAAATTAAGATGTGGTTGTCATCGGATGAGCTGATAAGGGTTTTGTCATCCACGAAAAGAATGGTATTGAGTACCGAGTGTTGACCGATTAGCCGATACTTTTCGCTTTTGGTTGTGTTGTCGAAAATGGCGATCTCGTTGTTTTCGTTGTATTGAAAAGCGCTTAGCGTCGCTTGGGCGTTTAGCGCGCCGGCATAAACAAGGAACTGGGTCGGATAGATGATCGGTGTATCGTATCCCAACGAGTAGAGCACCGCTTTGCGATCCTGCCCGCAGGCCAGGACTTTGTAATTTTTGAAATCGACTTTAAAAACGTTGTCTTTATTGCCCCCTTCGAGGGTCTTGAGGATTTTGCCGCTTTTGACATCGACAATATAGACAATGCCCGATTCGCAGGTGCTGGCTGTTTTGGTGTGGTCTTCACTGAGTTGAAAATCAGAAAAGGTGGAAAGACTGAGCTGTTTGCGCCAAAGAATCTTTTTGGGGTTGATGGAAAAGTAGAGCATCTCATTGCTCATGGTGGCGACAAGCATATGGTTGTCATCGACAAACCGGGCTTCACGCATCTGAATATGGTCGTTTTTATCCAGAAAGCGGGTTTTGCGTTGGCCGTTATAGAGGTACAAAATACGCTCACCGCCCTCATCCTGAACCATGACGGCCATGGTATCCCCTTTGGGGCTAAGATCGACACCGAAAACTTTGGGTTTCATAGGATCGCCCATGAAATCATGAATTTGCGGATAGCGTATCTCTTTGACTTTTTGATGCTTCTGCCAGTTATAGATCTCCAGTTTTCCTGCGTCCGTGGCGATATAAAGCAAATCTCCGCGTCGAACGAACTCAACCACGTTGCCCTCTACGTCAATGCTGTATTGAGGTTTAACAACGGTTGCGCCAAAAAGTGTGGCCACCAGTAGTAGCCAAAGTGTTATGCGTCGCATGGTTGATCCTTTTTCCCTTGTACAATGGTAATGGCATCAGACGGACAGACCGAAAGGCACCATCCGCACGCGGTACATCGCGCCGGGTCGATAGAGGGGCGAAAAAGGCCCAAAAACGCAATGGCGTCTTCCAGGCACGGCTCTTTGCAACTGTGGCACATCACCTGGTGCCACGCCATACATTTGAGTATATCTATCTCTACCGTCGCGTCGAGGAAGTTTAGCGATTTGTCGCTTAAAACTCCCGCAGGGCAGGCGTCGGCGCAGGCCTCACAGAATGTACAGCCCTTTTGCGTGAAAACAAGTTGCGGGATACCCTTCGCGTCCAGTTCAATAATCGACTCTTCACACGCTGAAACACAGGGTTTGTCACGGCACTCTATACACAGCGTCTGAAAAAGCGAAGGATTGTCAGCGTAAGGGGGACGAATAGGTTTTGGCGGTCGGGGGGCCTCTTTGAAAGGGGCGGAGAGGGAGGCAAAAAGCCTCCGTCTTCCACTATCCTCCATCTTATTTGACCCCTTCGTTGAGGGTGTCGATGAGGTTGGAGCGTTTGGTTTCGTCAGGCCGGCGAAAATCGGGTTTGAATTTGTTTTCAACCAGCGGTTTGACGTTGGCCTGGGGTACGTGGCACTGAGAGCAGTTGTAGCGCTGTTGTGCCAGGTGATCCAGCTTTTTCTGGGTCCTGAAGTCCATAAAGTGGGTCGGCGGAATCGGCGTGGCTCCCATGCTTTTGGCAACGTTGGGCATATGGCATCCCAGGCAGGCGTTGTTGTTTTTGGTAATGGGAAGCAGGCCGTCCACGCTGTGGGGAATAAGCGGCGGCGCGTTTTCATAGGAGCGCGCGAAGGTTTTGGCCTGGCCGGGTGCCGGGCGGTTAAATTCCGCTTTGACCGGTTTAACGCCTTTTTCGGTATAGAGGTTTTCATTGCGCAGACCCAGCTCCTCTTCCGTAACAACCGGAGCGGTTTTGGAGTTGAGTTCTTGCTCATCCATTTTGACGGCACTCTCTCCTCCGGTGTTGTTGCCGGCGCACGCGGTGAAGCTGAGCGCGACGGCGGCGGAAAGCGCCGTTAAGATCAATTTTTTCATTGTGTTTCTCCTTTGGATTTACTTTTTGCGAAATCTCGAATGCTAAACCCAAGCGCGTCATCGTCGCACACTTCAATACAGCGGGCGCAGTTGACGCATTCACCCATATCGACAATCTGACTCTTTTTGCCGATCATGTAAAGCACCTGCGACTCGGGGCAGACCTCTTTGCACTTCATACAAAGGGTGCAGTTGGGCTCGTTGTGGGCTACCCGGATCAGGCTGTATTTGCCGATGATCGAGTAGACGCCGCCCAGCGGGCAGATGTGACCGCACCAACCGTTTTTGACCCCAAAAAGGTCAAAGAGGAAAATAGCCAGCAGTACGCCTCCGGTCATCCCCATGCCGAAGATTACGCCCCGGTTGAAGATGGTGATGGGACTAACCAGCTCAAACGCGGCCAGGCCGGTGACGGCCGATACCACCAAAGAGAGGCCCAGTACCCAATAGCGGGCGTTGCGACTGACCCACACTTTGCGCTCTACTTTGTCCAGCAGAAGTTTGCGTCTTAGCCAGTTGGCCAGATCGGTGATCATGTTGACCGGACAGACCCAGCTACAAAAGGCCCGGCCGCCCACGACCCCGTAAAAGAGGATAATGATGGCCGCGCCGATAAAGACGTTGACGCCCATGACCGCGCCGGCGGAGAGCATCTGCAAAACCGCGAACGGATCGGCCAGGGGAATGGCGCCGAAGAGCTCCGAGGAGCTGAGTGTACCTTTTAGCACTTTCCAGCCCCAGGCGTTGCCCGCGAAGTAGAGAAAGAGCAGTCCGATCTGTGTAGCCCGCCGCGCGATCAGATAGCGGTATTTGTAGAGCTTACTCATCGAACAACTCCTCATCCATATTGAGGTAATCCTGCGGCTTGTTTTTACTACGCTCATCTTTGGTGGTCAGCTTGTTAAGATCGCGCTGTTTGATGCGTTCCTGGTCTTTTTTGTCCCACCCTTTGACATAGTAATCACCCGGTTTACCCATGGCTACTTCGCGCGGCAAGACAAAGATGGCCGCTTTTTCCGTGACACAGGCGTGCTCGCAGAGCCCGCAACCTGTACAGTGGTCGGCATGGACGACGGGAACCAGTTTGGCGTGTTTACCGGTGCGTTCATTGCGCATGAACTCGATGCTAATGGCTTGCCCCAGAATGGGACAGGCCCGATAACACGCGTCGCACTGAATACCCCAAAACGCCACGCACGACTCGTGGTCCACCACCGCCAGGCCCATGCGGGCCTTGTTGATATCCAGAACCTCTTTGCCGTCTTTTTTACTGCTGACCGACTCCTGATCCAGCGCGCCGGTCGGGCAGACGGGCACGCAGGGGATGTCGGGGCACATATAGCAGGGCACGTCCCGCGCGATGAAGTAGGGAGTACCCATCGGCAGGCCGTCGCCCGGCTTGGCCATCAGCAGTGTGTCGTAAGGACACGCTTCCGCGCATTGGCCGCATTTGATGCAGGTGCGCAGAAAGTCGCTTTCAGGCAGTGCGCCCGGCGGCCGCAACAGCAGGGGCGAGGCTTTGGCCTCTTCCACATAGCCGGTCCAGACAATGCCGCCCAGTGCTGAGAGTCCCACGCTTTGGGCCATAATGGTCAAAAATCGCCGACGTTCGGTGATTTTGGGTTTGGCTTCTTTTTTTGGATTTTGAGTGTTCAAAGACTCAATCCACCTTTTTATGAAATTTGCAGTTTCCCGCTTAAATCAGCCGCCGGCCGGGGCCGGTCGGCAAAGACATTACGCCTTGTAAATCTTGACCGCACACTTTTTGTAGTCGGTCTGCTTGGACATCGGGCAGGTGTGGTCCAGGCACACTTTGTTAATGAAGACCCGCTCATCGAACCAGGGCACAAAGACCAGACCGCGAGGCGGTCGGTTCCGTCCACGGGTTTTGATGTGGGCTTTGACTTTGCCCCGGCGGCTTTCCACCCAGACCAGATCGCCGTCTTTGAGGCCTTTGGCTTTGGCGTCTTTGGGGTTCATGTAGCAGAAGGCCTCGGGCATCGCGCGGAAGAGTTCAGGAACACGCATGGTCATGGTACCGCTGTGCCAGTGCTCGATCACGCGACCCGTACAGAGCCAGGTGTCATACTCTTTATCCGGCTGTTCGGTCGGATCCATGTAAGGTCGGAAGAATATCTTGGCCTTACCGTGCAGGTCGATCTTGCCTTTGGAGGGATCGATCTTTTTGAGGTTACCGCGTTTGATGACTTTAAGCGCCGGACCGTAGAAGTTGAACTCCTCGCCCGGTTTGGCGTATTTGCGCGCGTAGGGGTCATATTTGACGTTAAAGCGCCAGGGGGTGTCTTTGCCGTCCACAACGGGCCAGCGCAGACCGCGGACGCGATGGTAGGTATCGAAATCGGCCAGGTCGTGTCCGTGTCCGATACCGAATTTGCGGTACTCTTCCCAGAGCGCTTTTTGAATGAAGAAGCCGTAGCCTTTCCAGGGTTTGCCGTCACTTCCCAGCACGTTTCGGCTATCACCGAGAACTTCGGTGTTATCGAAACCTTCGCTGATCGGATCGTCGGCACGGAAACTGCGATAGAAATCATTGGCGAAGAGGATCTCAAACATGGTGGTATCTTCGTCATAACCCATCTTTTTGGCCTCTTCGATGACGTTGGGCAGTTTCTTGCCGCCTTTGATGGTCCACTCACCCCACAGATCCTTCACGGTAAAGCGTTTGGAGAGCTCAACCCACTGCCAGGTGTCACTCATGGCGTCACCTACGGGCAGAACCTGTTGTCGCCAGTGTTGCGTACGGCGCTCGGCGTTACCGTAGGATCCCCATTTTTCATAAATCATGGCCGAAGGCAGAACCAGGTCGGAGACTTTGGCCGAAATGCCGGGGTAACCGTCGGAGGTGACGATAAAGCAGTCTTTGGTGCGGGCCGCTTTGATCCAGTGGTTGGCGTTGGCCGTGTCTTGGAAGGGGTTACAGACGTTGACCCACGCGAACTTGATTTTGCCGTCTTCGATCTGGCGTTGAATGTTCATGATGTGCTGATAGCCCACCGGGTTGATGGTGCCTTTGGGCAGGCGCCAGATCTTCTCGGCGATTTCGCGGTGTTTGGGGATCTTAACCAGCATATCGGCGGGCAGACGGTGGGTAAAGGTACCGACTTCGCGGGCCGTACCGCACGCGGAGGGCTGACCGGTCAGTGAGAAGGCGCCCATGCCCGGTTTGGCCTGTTTGCCCAGCAGGAAGTGAACCATATAGGATTGCTCGTTGACCCAGCTACCGCGGTAGTGCTGGTTCATACCCATGGTCCAGAAGCTGACCATCTTGCGGCTCTTGTCGATGTAAAGGTCGCGCAGGGCTTCCAGTTTTTTCTTGAACTCTTCGATCGGCTCATCCGGGTCACCCTTGGCGACACTGGCGACATAGTCGAGAGTATAGGGTTCCAGACCTTTTTTGAACTCTTCAAAGCTGATCTCCCAGTGCCCAAGAGCGTGACCGCGGTGAACCATTTTCATGTTGTCGCCGGCTTTGTAACCCAGCGGCGCAAGTCCGGGCGCTTCACGTTCGGAAACGGTGTGGTTGGCTTCTTGTTTGATGGTCTCCAGCTCTTTGTCGCTGTAGCCCAGTTTTTTCGCTTCATCGGGCATACGCATACCGTAGCCGGTTTCAACGAAGCCGGTGGCGAAAATGATATGTTTTTTGACAAAATCCCAGTCAATGACATCGGGATGGTTGTAGACAATCTCGCGGGCCAGGTAGTTCCACATGGCCAGGTCGGAACCGGGACGGAAGATGATCTCCATGTCCGCCAGGTCTGAACAGCGGTGGCGATAGGTGGAGATGTTGACCACTTTGACACGATCGGGATCGGAGAGCTTGCGGTCGGTGACGCGGGCCCACAGAATCGGGTGCATCTCGGCCATGTTGGCGCCCCAGGTGACGATGGTATCGGTGATTTCAATATCATCGTAACAACCGGAGGGCTCGTCGATACCGAAGGTCTGGAAGAAGCCGACAACCGCGGATGCCATACAGTGGCGGGCGTTGGGGTCGATGGCGTTAGACCTAAAGCCCGCTTTCATCATCTTGGCCGCGGCGTAACCTTCCTGAATGGTGTACTGACCGGAACCAAATACCGCAACCGCTTCGGGGCCGCCCTCTTTGAGCGCTTTGCGGATGGCGCGTTCCATTTCGTCGAATGCGCGTTTCCAGCTGACGGGGCGGAATTTGCCTTTTTTGCTGAAGTTGCCGTTTTCATCCATCCGCAGAAGCGGGGTGGTCAGACGGTCGGCACCGTACATGATTTTGGCGTTGAAGTACCCTTTAATACAGTTTAGACCGCGGTTGACGGGTGCGGCGGGGTCCCCTTTGACGGCGACGATCTTGCCGTCTTTGGTTGCGACCATAATACCGCATCCGGTACCGCAGAAGCGGCAAACCGCTTTGTCCCAGCGCCAGCCCGCTTCGGCGGCGTTGGCTTTGGCCTCAACTTCGCTCGGAACCGACATCCCGACAGCGCTGGCGGCCGTTGCGGCCGCTGCGCTCTTGAGGAAGTCGCGTCGTGACATGGATGACATATTTACCTCCTGTAATTTTGCACGTTTCTGGAACCGCCAGGCGCCCAGATAGAAAAAATGAAATTTAAACATTTCTTGAATCTGGGCGCTTAGATTCCAACACCAAACAATTCTACAGAAGGGAGGCTGAATTATTCTTGATATTTGTCAAAGAGACTGATAAAAATAAGAAGTAAAACTAAAGAAGGTAAACAAAAAGAGTTTAAAGATAAAAAGTTTCCAATCCCTCTTTGTCCAGGATCAGGATCTCATCCTTTAGTTTTTCAATGAGTCCCATGGTGGAGAGTTTTTTGAGAATACGCGAGAGGGTTTCGGGGGTCATGTTGAGATTGGCGGCGATGTGGCTCTTTTTGAGCTTGGAGATTTTGTCTCCGTTCTCACACAAAAACTTGGCGACCCGGGCGGTGGAGTTCATGACCATGTTGGTGGCGATGACGTTTTCAAGGTATTTGATCTTTTTGCTTAAAGATTTAATGAACGCGAAGGAGATGTCGGGATTTTTGAGAAACTCTTTTTCAAAGGTATCGTAGTTGATGCTCAAAACCTTGCCGTCACTCTCAAATTCAGCCGAAGCGGGGTAGCGCATATGCTCGAAGTTGACAATCTCGGCGATGACGTCTACGGGAAAGAAGTGGTGCAAAATGACTTTGTTGCCCTTCTGGTCGGTTTTGTAGACTTGTAAAATACCTTCAAGCAAAATAATGAGATTGGCGGCTTTGTCGCCCTCGAAAAAGAGGATGGAACCTTTTTTATACTCAATGACGTTGGAGATCTCATCCAGTCGGGCCAGGCTTTTGTCGTCGAGATCTTTAAAGAGGTAAAACGATTTAAGTTGCTTCGTCACGCCTTTCCTTTAAGCAAATCTTAAAAATAGTCCAATTGCCAAAGAGAGAAGGACAACCATCGTAAGCATCACGGGTTTATAGTAACCCTCCGGAATCGGATAACGGGCATCGATCCACTCGGTGATCCGCATGGCGGGGTAGATCATGAAAAAGAGCATCACGATCGAAAAGACGAGTGTTAATACAAGATCCATTTTATCTCCTTGCCCGTCGGGAAGTCCATTATAGGCGGGTGGGACTGAAAATAAGATAAAAATTATCCCTTTTTTCGTCATTTGATCGGGATCAAGGCGCCGAGAGGAGGAGAGTGGTTACTATAGGGGTAGAGACTCTTGTTAGCGTGGAGTAGATGGATGAAACAGTTTTTATATATAGAAGGGGCTTACCTCATTTTTTCGGGGGTCATTTTGCTGATTACGCTTTTTGTGGTGACACGCCCTTTTATGACGGTGAGGGCAAGAAAAAGGGGATTGCCGGCGGTGGCGCTCTTTTTGGCTTTGGCCATCGCGCTACATTATAAAGTGACAACCGGCCGGATGGCGCGGGTAAAAAAGAGTTTTGAAGAGGGAAGGCCGGTCATTTGCGAAAACCGTGTTATACGCAAGGGCTCCCAGTCCATTATTATCAGGCGCTCTTTGGGGTGGCGGCTGGAGGGTGACTATTTTGTCTCCGACGCCTATACCCGTCCCTTTTTTACGGCCCGATGTGTCGAATATGAGAAGTGACAAAAAAGTGTCGAAAAAATAGTTCCATTTTTACATCAAAAATATTGTTTAACTTCCCCCATCTCCTCATTTTAATTTAGTATAAATAATCAAAACTAAGAAAAATATATAATTTTCTTGATGTAAGTCAACGTTGAATCCGATAAAAAGAGTCATAATTATCCCGTGCCTTATTCTTTTAAGCAATAAGGTCTGCCTAACCAAAAGAAAGGAGTGTCATGGAGTCGGTCATCCATATGCCCCAACTGGCACCGGATGCGTTTTTGGGAATATTTATCGTGGCGACGCTGGTTCTGGTTTTTGGAGTCGGTTACGCCGCGTTGATTACCCTCTCGAAGATGGGGTTTATTCCCAAAAAGTGGCAACCTTTCGGCTATCTTTTCTGGATATTGCAGGCTTACAGCCTGTATGACCTGGCCCAGCGGGTACAGAGCAACCCTTTCACGACAAAAGTATTGATGGTGGCCATGGTGATCTACCTCTTTGCCCCCCATCTCTACTTTTATCTGATTGAGGAGTCCGAGAACCGCTACGACCCGGTTGAGGATGGGCAAACTACCAAATCATTAAAGGAGGCGTGATGAGCAAGAAGAGTGCGTCGGTATGGACAAGCATACCGTTTTGGCGCCGTTCGGCGGCGTGGGTCACGGGTGTGGCCACCGTGTTGCTGATATGGCTGACGTTTGACACGATGGGACAGATTAGTATGGGAAGTGACGAGGATCTTAAAAACGGCGTTACCAAACGGATTCCCGCCGCATCGGTCATCAACTACCATATTGATTACCAGTTTGATGACAAACGGGGCCATGAGGTGCCGGTGATCGGCGAAAAAGAGCCCTTTTTCGGAAAAGAGTGGAGCGCTGAAGAGGCGGCTAAACTGCTGCATCTTGGCAAGCTGACCTCTCAGGCAAAAAACTGTATGAACTGCCATACCCTGCTGGGTAACGGCGCCTACTACGCGCCCGATCTGACCAAAGCGTGGCTGGATCCCAAATGGAACGACGGCACCATGACCGGCATTACGGGCAAAGCGAGCAAAGAGGAGGCGATGGCCGAATTTTTGATGCATCCTTCCCAATATCCTACCCATGCGCGGATGATGCCCAACCTTGGTATTACCAAAGAGGAAGCCGTGGCGCTGGTGGCGTTTTTGAAACATATGAGCGCCATCGACACCAACGGATTCCCCCGCAACTTCTCGCAATCGGCGAAGCGTCTTGAAGGAGGTACCCATGCTCATTAACGGTCAATTGAAATATGAGTCGCAAAAGCTTGCGATGAACTATTTTCGGGTCGCAATCGTATTGTTTGGCGCCCAGCTTCTGATGGGGCTGATTGCCGCCATTCAGTTCCTTTATCCCGGATTTTTGTTTGAACTCTTTGATTTCAGCGTGGCGCGGATGGTGCACATCAACGCCCTGGTGGTCTGGATGCTTTATGCGATGATCGGTTCGGTCTACTACATGATTCCCGATGAAACGGGACATGAAGCGGTCGGTATCGCGTTGGGCAAACTGGCTTTCTGGATTCTGACCGCGGCGGTGACCGTGGTGGTACTGGTTTATATCTTCATTCAGGTGGGATCGGGTAGCGAATCGACCATCTGGTTCATCAACGAGGGCCGTGAATACCTGGAAGCGCCGCGCTGGGCGGACCTTGGTATCGTGGCGGTGGTGCTTGTCTTCTATTACAATGTATTCTTCACCTACCTGAAGTCTGAGAAGAAGACGGGTATCATGACCGTTATGGTCGCCAACCTCTTCGCGCTGGCGGGCCTGTATCTGTGCGGTATGTTCTTTACCGACAACATCTCCATGGATCAATACTGGTGGTGGTGGGTTATCCACCTGTGGGTTGAGGCGACTTGGGAAGTCTTTGTCGGAACCCTGGCCGCTTACGCCCTTATCAAAATCCTGGGCGCCAAACGCGAAATTGTTGAAATGTGGCTCTGGATTGAGGTATTGATGCTCTTTGGATCCGGAATTTTGGGGCTGGGTCACCACTACTTCTGGATCGGAACGCCTGAATACTGGTGGGAGATCGGTGCGCTCTTTAGTGCCCTTGAGCCGGTGCCGCTGGTGGCGATGTTTGTGCACGTACTGTATGACTGGGGTAAAGAGCAGGGCCATGCGGAAGCCGGCGGCGCCGATACGGCGGTTAAAAACAGCCCGGCCATGGCGTGGATCGCCTCCAACGCGTTTGGAAACTTCCTGGGCGCGGGTATCTGGGGCTTTTTCCACACCTTACCGCAGGTGAACATCTATACCCACGGTACGCAGTTTACGGCGGCCCACGGCCACCTGGCCTTCTTTGGCGCCTACGCGACCATTCTGATCGGTATGATGTATCTGGGCGTACAGGGCGCGTACGGCATCAAAAAAATGACCATGACCTTTAAAAGCAAGATGGCGCTCTTTTTGATTATTTTCGGCGTGCTTGGCATGACGGTGGCGCTGACCATCGCCGGGTATGAGCAGGTGCTGGTTGAGCGGGCCGATCTTGGCGGCGGCTGGGACGCCTTCTTTATCGCACAGGAACTTCCCTGGTATGTACAGGCCCAAGCCTGGCGGCTGGTGATGGGGATTGTGACGCTGGTGGGCTTTGTCTACCTGGCCTGGGATCTTCTGACCATCGGTCAGGAGGTTTCGCAAAAAGAGAGCGAAAGCGTAGCGGCGACTGCGTAAAAATGTTTTGAATCGTAGGAAAACGGCAAATTTTCTTACGATTTATATTTACTATAAGAATTGAAGGAGTAAACTATGTGGGAAGCATGTACTGATGTCGCATGCGGCAATCTATTTGCCTGGTTGAACCAGGGACCGTTAACGTTGACGATCTTCTTGCATACAGTGGTCGTTATACCGATGTTCTTCATCTACTTTCAGGAGAAAAAACGCCTGGAAGAGGGTGGGGAATAGGAGGCGGGCGCGGTTTTCAACCGTGCCTCGGCAATAGGGGAGAAAACCTATTCTAACAATCCCAAAGAAGGAGAAAAGATGAAGATTGCGAAGCTTCTGAGCATGGCGGCGGCGGCCTCCATGGTGACCGGATCGCTTTATGCCGGTACCTCGAAGATGGATTTTGGTAAAGTCTATGAGAAAGAGTGCCAGGGATGTCACGGCCCGATTCACCAAGGTGGTGTCGGATCCGACCTGCGCCCCAAAGCGCTGAAGAAGAAAAACGCCCAGATGCTGGCTGAAACCATTCTTAACGGTCGTCAAGGTACGGCCATGCCTTCCTGGAAACACCTCTTTAGCAAAGACGATGCCGCCGGTATGGTTGAGTGGCTTATGAACTGGAAAAACACCGTCGAGCTCAAACTCTCTTTGGATGAGGTAAAAAAGAGCTGGAAGATTCTGGCGGATCGCAACGCCCTTTATAAAAAGTATCCGAAACCGACCGATGTCAAAGATGTCAAAGATATTGTCTTCGCCACCGAGCGGGACGCCTCTTTGGTTGATTTTATCGACGGTACGACCGGTAAGGTTCTCTCTCGTCACAAAGCGGGCTTCGCGGTTCACGTCACCGTCACCAACAAACGGATGCCCCGCTACGCCTACTCCATTAGCCGCTCCGGTCGTCTGACCATGTTTGATCTCAATGCACCCGGTCAACCGGCTCTTGCCAGCGTTCAGGTAGGACAGGAGTCTCGCGGTCTGGCTGTTTCTCCCGACGGTAAATATGTTATGGCCGGTAACTACAATCCCGGCGGCGCGGTTCTTTGTGACGCCAAAACCCTTGAGCCTTTGAAAGTCTTCCCGACATCAAGCGTTATCGATCCTGACGGTAACATCGGACCCAGCCGTGTCGCCTTTATCGCGGATACCCCGTACGCGCCCTATTTTGTCTTCGCGCTCAAAGACGGCGGCCATGTCTATATTGTAGACTACTCCAAACCCGGCTTCCCGATTGTGGGTGACGTGCCCAATGTCGGTAAAATCCTGCATGACGCGTTTGAAAACGAAGGCAAGCAGATCGGCCGGTTTGTCTATGTGGCTTCTCAGGGCAGTGACCTGATGGGTGTTATTGACCTTAAAACCAAAAAGCTGGCGGCCAAGATTTATACCGGTCCCGGTACCAAACCGCACCCGGGTCAGGGAAGCTCCTGGTATAACGAAAAATATGGTCAGCTCAACGCCACCAACAGCATGAACGTCGGTGACGTGGTTATCTGGGATATGAACAACGAAGTGGTCGCCAACGTACCGACCGCGGGCGGCGGTCTGTTTGTGGGAACCAGCAAAGATACCCCCTATATCTGGTCTGACTGTGTACTTGGCGGACCCCACAACTACAACAAGGTCTATCTGATCAACAAGCAGACCCTTGAGACCGATCGCATTATTGAAGTCGGTAAGAAAAAAGGTCACCTGATCGACGCGCATACCGGTAAAATTCTGCAAACCTGGGACGCTACCCAGTATCAGACCGTCAAAGGCAAAGAGGTTAACTCCAAACTCTCCAAAGAGAAAGTGGTTACCTATACCGCCAAACACGGTCCCCGTGTTAAAAATCCGGTTCAACCCCGCCTGCTCCACGCAGAGCCCGCGAACCACGGCAAGTGGACCTTTATCTCCGAGTGGACGACCGGACGGATTGGTGTTTATGACGCCAAAACCGGTAAGTTCATCAAATATATCTACAATATGACGACGCCGACTTTCACCTACTCTGTCGAGCATCGTCAAGAAGTACCCGGCGCGTAACGCCGTTTTCTCTTCCCCTTGCGGGAAGAGTTGTATAATACTCTTCATAAACAACTCCCGATAGCAGGTTCTATTACGATGAAAAAGAGTCTTCTTTCATTAACAATATGTGTATTGCCGCTTTTTTGTACAGAGTATCTGACCAACAAGTCGTGTAACGAGTGTCATCCCGATATCTATGAGGAGTATCAGCACTCCTGGCATTCAAAAACATGGTTTAACGATAAACTGCACAGGAAAGTGGCAAATAAGATTCCCGTCTATGATTGCGCCCGGTGCCATATGCCGGCGGCTAAAAACAAAGAGCAGATGGCAGAGGGGAAAGTATGGCCTAACGCTTCGGATAAAAGAGAGACCGACGCGATCTCCTGTTTCTACTGCCACCAGATCGCCTATGTCAAAAAGGCGCACAAATTTGACCAGATCACGCTGGCCCGGCAGGCGGAAGGGTACAAACCCTCTTTGTACGGCTCACTGGAGAACCCGGATGAGAATGACAAACACGCCTCCGTCAAAAGCCCCATTTACGACAAATACGCCTGTATGGGGTGTCATGCCCACAAGCGTAACAATCAGGGTGTCTTGATTTTTCAGGCGATGCGGGATGATCAGACCAGCGAATCGTGTATCAAGTGCCATATGCCCAAAACCCCCGGTCCGGCGGAGAAGATGAACAAGCGGGCCAGGGAGCATCACCATAGCCACGATTTTGCCGGTATCCATGACAGTCATATGCGTAGCAAAGGACTGGATATGGCGGTAGAGACCGCCAAAGACGAGATCAGGGTGACGCTGACCAACAAGATGGGCCACCCTCTTATCATCCAGCCGGCGCGGTTGAAGTATCTGGAGTTGAAGATCATCAGAGACGGCAAAGTGATCTGGCGAAATTTTGAAAAAAGTCCCAAAGAGGACGCGCAGGGCGCCTTTTATATCGATTTTGCGGACAAGAAGGGCAACCTTGTGCCGATTCCCTATTTTGCAGAGAAGATTTTAAAAAGTAACAATCTCGATGAAAAAGAGAGCCG